>CAKZVG010000218.1 GCA_937921835.1 uncultured Bryobacteraceae bacterium
CGTTGTGCGACTCAACACCGATGCCGGTGCACCAAGCGCCAAACCCATCGAGCCCCCGGCCGATCTGTCGCCTGATGTCGCGGGCAGTCTCGGCGGGGAAAAGTCGCGCGAGGTGGCATCGCTGGACACGAAACTCCAGTCCGCCAGGCCGTCCGAAGCCGCCCAAGCCCCTGCGCCGAAGGCCACCGAACCGGCCATCCTGCCGCCCATTGATGCCGCGGCGGCCAAACCGGCGCGCAAGCCGGCGGCCGAGAAGGCGGCGGACAGCCAGCCGCGGATCGCCCTCGCCCGCAACGATGCGCGCTTCGAGGCGGAGAAGTTCGGCTCGTCCGGTCTCGATGCGGCCGGCAGTCTCGTACAAAAGATGCAGGAGCAGGTCGAGTCGCACTCGGCAGACTCGGCGGCCGCGGCCGCTGTCCAGCAAGCTGGCGAGCAGATCGAGCCGGCCAAACGCGACTCTGTGCGCAGCAAGGCCGAGAAGAAAGTCCGGGAAGTCGAGGCGGCCTACAGCACGCTGAAAGATCGCTACGGCGAGCAGGTTAAGAAGGAGCCGCTCGCCGAGATGATGGGAAAGATTGATGTCGGCTACAAGGCCATGCGCGAGGATTTAAAGAAGGGCAACTACGACCCCATCATCGAGCGGTGTGACGGGTTCAAACTGGCCATCGAAATGCTCACGAACGATGCCGCGCGGCTTTACCTCGAGCGTGAACTGGAGAAGTCATCCGTGCGGTCGAAACTGACACCCGATGAACGGGCGAAGATCCGGCGGCTGCAGGACCGCAACGATTATGCCGAAGCCGCGGAGATCCTGTTCGCGAAGGAAAAGGAGCGGGCGAAGAAAGCGTCCACCGAGCGCCGGCGATAGCGCCTTGCCGGACGATTCGCAGCGGTGGCCGACAGGAGCCGCCGGCGAATGAGGATTGCCTGCGCCGGTAGCCGTGCCCCTGAATCCATCCATGAGAGCCGCGCCGACCCAGGAGTCTTTGCCGCAGTACCAACTCGACCTTAACGCCGAACGGCGCAGGGCCTTCGTGGCCAAAACCAACGCGCTGCTGGCCGGGGCGCGCGAACGCATCATCCACCACCGGCCGCGCACAGCCGGGCTCGAAGCCTGCCGCCGCTACGCGCACGACATGGATCTGCTGCTGCGCGGCGTGTACAAGTGGATCGCCGCAGAAGCCCGGCTCGACCCCAAGGACTACGGCCGCGTGGCCCTGGTGGCGCAGGGTGGGTACGGGCGCGGGCAACTCAACCTCCATTCGGATGTGGACCTGATCTTTCTGTTGCCGGAAAAACCCACGCCGGTCGAGCAGGCCTTTGTCAAAAGTTTCCTGTATATCCTGTGGGATCTCAACAAACTCGACCTCGGCTACAGCACGAAGAAGGTGGCCGAGGCCCTGATGGCCGTGGGGACGGACCTCGACTCGACGACGGCACTCATGCAGACGCGGCTTGTCGCCGGCAATGCCGAGGCGCTGGCCCAGTTGCGGGGAAAACTGGAAAAACTGCTGCGCGGCAGCCAGCGGCGCTGGTTCGTGGAGTCGAAACTGGCCGAATGCGCCACGCGCCGCGAAAAGTACGGGGATTCCGTCTACCTGCTCGAGCCCAACCTGAAGGACAGCGAGGGAGGGCTGCGCGATGTCCACTCGGTCCAGTGGCTGTCGTTCGTGCTGCTGGGCGCCATGGACCTGCGCGTGCTGGTGGAGAAGGATGTCCTCGAGCCAGACGAACTGCGCGCGGTGACAACGGCGCTGAACTTCATACTGGCGCTGCGGACGATGCTCCACTGCGCCGAGGACCGCAAGATTGACACCCTTACCTTTGACAAACAGCCCAAGGTGGCGGCCCTGCTCGGCTACAAGGCGGACTCGCAGTTGCTGGCCGAGGAGAAGTTGATGCGGGACTACTACCTCAAAGCGCGCCAGATTGACCGGTACACGCAAAAGGCCACGCGCATCATGACCGCGCGGGCGCGGTCGAAACTCGGCGGCATCATGGACGCCATGCGCCGCCGTCCGGTGAACGAGCACTTTTACGCCAAGGACGGCGTGCTGTTTCTCAAAACGCAGGGCCGTGATTTCTTCCGGCAGGACCCCACCCGCGCCATGGAGGTCTTTCTCGTGGCCGCGCAAAACGGTCTGGTCATCAGCGATGAGTTGAAGGATTTGCTGACCGCCTCGCACAAATACACGGACACGGACGAGTTTCGCTCGAGCGAGCGGTGCCGCGACCTGTTCATGCGCCTGCTGGGGCTGAAGCGCCATGCGGCGGCGGCTGTTCACGCCATGCACGAGACGGGCGTGCTCGCCGACTACCTGCCGGAGTTTCGTAAGTTATTCTGTCTCGTGCGCATTGACCATTACCACCGCTACACGGTGGACGAGCACCTGATCAAGACGCTCGAGGTGAGCGAAGCGCTCATCAACGGCGGCGAGGGCCAGCGACCGGAACTGGTTCAGGCCGCGCGCGAAATCTGGCGTTGGGACCTGCTCAACCTCGCCCTGCTGCTCCACGACATCGGCAAGGGCGAAGGGCACGGCCATGTTCTGCGCGGCGCCGGTATCTCCGAGCAGATCACCCAGCGCATGGGGCTCGACCCGGAAGAGCGCGAAGCCGTGCGATTGCTCGTCATTCTGCACCTGAAAATGGCCCATGTTTCGCAGCGCCGGGACCTCGACGATCCCCACACCATCCGCGACATGGCCGCAGCCGTGCCGTCCGTGGACTTGCTGCGCATGCTTTATGTGCTGACCTACTGCGACACTCGCGCGGTCGGCCCCACGACATGGAACGACTGGAAAGCCTCGCTGCTCTACGACCTTTACCGCAAGACGGCGCTCGCGCTGGAGGGCAAGAACCCCATACCCGTCATTGACGAGGCCGCTTTCAACCGGCTGGCGGTCACAATCCGCGAGGACGCTGGCGGTCGCGCGTCCGACGCGCAGATCGAGCGGTTTCTCAACAGCGTTCCCCCGAAATACCTGAATGTCGTGCCGCCGCGCCGCATGGCCGCCCACATGCTCATGCTCGAGCGCCTCCGCGACGACACGCGGATCCACTTCGAGGTGGCCCAGCCCGAGGGCGTTGAATACACGGAGATCACCACCGTGTCCTTC
>CAKZVG010000219.1 GCA_937921835.1 uncultured Bryobacteraceae bacterium
GCCAGAGCCAGGGTCTTCACTGGTGCCTCAACTCGATGTCGGCGACCACGCGGGCCTGATCGCCTCCCTCCACCACCGCGGCGTACACGGCCTTCTCGCGCCGCTCGCCGGGGCCCGGCTTGGATTCGTCCACCTTCTCGAACACCAGGTCGCGGGCCATCACTTCCGCGCGAATGCGGCTGATCAGGCCGTCGTCGACCGGTTGAAAATTGCCCGCCATCAGCACCGGCGCCGCCTGCCGCTCTCCGGGATCGCGAACCGGCGTCGCGCCGGGGCGCACCGAGTAGATCAGTGAATCGAGGTCGTCCACCGGGCGGCGCGACACCACCAGGAACAGCTTCTCGACGCCCGCCTGTTCGTCGAAGTAGAACCGCCCGCCGGGCGGGATTTCGTAGTCCTGGCCGGGCCTCACGCGGTTGCTGCCGTGGTCTACTTCGCTCGACGGAAACAGCACCTTCCACACGCCACTCGATCCCTGGTGCACGACGTAAAGGTAACCGGCGTCGTTCACCTGGACCGCGATCCGGATGCGGTCGCCAGAGCGGAAGACGTTCTCCGGGTCGACCTCCTCGTAACGCCCGTCTCCGGCCAGCTTCAGCACGCTATAGCGCAGAGCCAGAGACTTGGTTTGGTGCGACACCGGAACGAAACCGGCTTCCGGGGGCCGGGTTTCGGTGGGAGGCGGCGGCGCGGGCGGTTCCGGCTGGCGGCGCGCGCCGGCCGTCTCCTGCGGCGGCGGCTCGGGCTTCGGGGGCCGCACGGCTTTGGCGGTCTTCACGGGCCGGGACGGCGGCTTGGCGGCCGCCGCGGGAACGGGCGAGTAGAACAGCTCGCGCGCACTCATTTGCGGCTGAGCGGCGGCTGCATTCGCGGCCAGGGCCGCGAGGAGAATGGCGGTTCGGACGTGCTGCAATGCCGTCATGGCAATGACTCCCAGCGAATAGTCGAAACTCGACGCCTCCAATAGGCTTGTCTGTAGTGTAACGCGCAAACGGTCCTCGAAGCCCGTCAGCGGCGGGGCGGGGACCGGGCGAGTTTGCTCGATTCGCGGCGGCCGGGCGGAATGCCTACCCGGCCTCGAGCAGCACCCAGCCCGGCAGGGTCGCCGGACGGCCTTCGAGGAAGACCACCTTGCGGGTCTTCGGGAAGGGGAGCCCCGTGCTCGCCGCCCGGCTATAAAGCGGCACCCGTTGCAGGATCTGCCGGTAGCTTTCGGCGCCCGTATCCAGGCTTGCCACCTTCGACAGAAAGCCGGCTCCCAGCCCCATCTGGAGCAGGCACGCCTGTCCGTTCCGGCCGATTGCGCCGAGCCGCGACTCGAGTTCACCCAAGGCGGCCGCAAGCTGCTCGAGTCCAGCCTGTTCGGCGTAGCTGCGGTGCGCGGCCAACAGTCCGGCCGCGTGCTGATTGCACGCCTCGAACATGCGGGCGGCGCCCGGGGCCTCGCGCCAGTTCAGGGCGCGCAGAATGTCCGGCTGCGAGAAAAACGGGTCTTCTTCCCAGCGGCCCTCGAAGACGGTTCCGGGCGCGGCCATTTCGGCGAAGTAGGGCGTGCTCTCCTCGGGGCGGCGCCCGTCGGCGGTTCCGCGCGGGCTTTGCTTCCAGCCCAGTTCAAGCCTTCCGCCGCGCGCCACCAGCGCCGCCACGCGGATCAGGTAAACGCGCATGGCGTCAAAGCTCACCGGGAGCGAGTCCGAGATCCCGACGGCCTTCATGCGGCTCTGGCCGGGGTTGCCGAGGACCTGCTCCTCGACCGGCTCCGCGGGCCGCCGCGGCGGCCGGTCCGACTGCATGCGGCCCGCCACGTCGCGCAGCGCGCCCGGGTTGAGGCGCGCCGCCACGATCCCGGTGCGGATGGCGCCCTTGAGCGCGCTTCCCGGCAGGTAGGGACCCGCCGGACCGGCCGCGAAGGTCGGGATGAAAAGGTGCTCTCCGCGCTCCCTGTTCCAGTGGGCGCTGGAACTGGGGTGCTCGAAGGGGATGCGGCGGTCGGCGAAGTTCTGCGCGAACCCTCCCCAGGCGGAAAAGTCCAGCTTTTCGGCTTTCCTGAGTTGAGCGAGATACCCTTCCAGCCGGGGACCTTTGGCGAGCAGGCGGAAGATGCGGGTCTGATCGAGCACGTTCACCTGATCCCGCCAGACCATGTAGTCGATGGGGGAGAGACGCCGGCCGTCACCCACCAGTAACGGTGTCAGGCAGGTGGCGCGATACCTCATTCGGCTTCTCCCTTCAGCCCGGATTCCTGGGCGCTGGAGTCTTCGGGTGGGGGTTCGGGGGCGATGCCGGAAGCGGCGCCTTCCGGCCTTGTGGTCCCGGCTCCAGGCTCCGGCCCCTTGGGGGCGGCGCCTCCAGGGGACGGCTCTTCCACCTCCGGCGGCCGACCTTCCACCGCCGCGGACGCCTCCGCCGCCGGCTCCTCCGGCGCCTCAACGGCTTCCGGGAGCGCTTCCGCAGGCGGCTCTACAGCCTCCACCTCTGGCTCTTCCGCCGCCACAACGGCATCCGGGAGCGTTTCCGCGGGCGGCTCTACAGCCTCCGGCGGCGCGCCTTCACCCGCCGCGGGCGCCTCGGCCGCAGGCACCTCCGGCGCCTCAACGGCTTCCGGGAGCGCCTCGATAGGCGGCTCTTCCACCTCCACCACCGGCTCTTCCGCCGGCACATCGGCTTCCGGGAGCGCTTCCGCGGGCGGTTCTTCCACCTCCGGCGGCGCGCCTTGCACCGCCGCCCCGGGCCCGGACACAACCTCCGGTTCCTCTGCCGCGAGCGGCGCGGAAACAGCGGCAGCCACTCCCTCGGGAGCAGACTCCTCCGGCCCCGGC
>CAKZVG010000220.1 GCA_937921835.1 uncultured Bryobacteraceae bacterium
CTTCGACTTCGAACGATCCGTCGAGCACCCCTTTGTTCAGCCGCGCGCGGTAGATGCCGCGCTGCTTGCTTCCTTTCTCGCCGCGATAGGTGCGCACGAAGACGAACTTGAGCTCGCCATTCTGGATCGACATCTCCGGGATGTCGTTCATGTCGCCGCCCGGTGCGCCCACGAAGCGGCCCTTCAGGTTGGGCGTCCCGGCGCCGCTGACCTCCAGCCACCAGGCGCGGCGGCGGGTTTCGTTCAGCACTTCGATGTTCCAGCGCCCGTTGAAGTCCGAGTCCGCCGCCGGCAGCGCCGTGGCGGCCAGCAGAATGAGACCGAGTACGTGTCGCATAGCGTTTTCCCGATTATCGTACAGGCGCCGCCGCCGGGTGCGCGCGGGACCAACGAAACCGCGCCGGCGCCGGGAGTCCAGCGCCCGGATGCGGCGTGTGATACAACAAGAAATCCAGCGGAGTCAACTATGGCGCCTAAAGAACCAACCGAAACCCAGAAGAGCGGCGGCGGCATCACCTCCCGGCGGCGCTGGACCATCGTCGGTCTGCTCTGCCTGGGAATGATGATTGCCTACTTCGACCGCGTGAATCTGTCGGTGGCGCTCGCGCTGCCGGAGTTCAAGAGCACCTTCCAGCTCACCGACCAGGACCGCGGCGCGTTGAACTCTGCCTTCTTCTGGTCCTATGCGGCGCTGCAAATTCCCGCCGGATGGTTCGTCGACAGGTTCGGCGTGAAGTTCCCGTTCGCCGCCGGACTGGTGATCTGGAGCTTGCTCTCGGCCGGCACCGCCTTCGCCGGCTCGGTGCGCCAGCTCTTCACGCTGCGGGTGCTTCTTGGGCTGGGCGAGTCGGTGGTGACGCCGGCCGGCATGCGCTGGATCCGCTTCAACTGCGCGGAGAACCAGCGCGGGCTCGCGGTCGGCCTGTACATGGCGGCGGCCAAGGTGGGACCGGCCGTGGGCACGCCCCTGGCGGCGTTTCTGATGATCCACTACGGCTGGCGCAACATGTTTCTGATTCTCGGACTGGGCTGCATGTTGTGGCTGATTCCGTGGATGCTGCTGGTCAAGAACAACGACCGCGAACTCGAAAAGACCATGGTGAAGAAGTCGGCCGCCCCGCCGGTTGCCTTCTCGCGCGTGCTCGCCAGCCCGGTCATCTGGGGGACGGTGATCGGCACCTTCTGTTACCAGTACTTCGTCTATTTCTGCATGACCTGGATGCCGGCCTACTTCGTCGAGCACCGCAACCTGTCGCTCAACTCGATGGGCTGGTACACCGGCTTCACGTTCATGGGCATGGCGTTGGTGGCGACGGCGGCCGGCTGGGTAGCCGACCGCATGATCGACCGCGGCATGGATCCGGTGAAGGTCCGCAAGGGTTTCACCATCGCGGGCTTCCTGGTGGCCTCCACCGAACTCATCGGCGCCATGTCGGACTCCACCTCGGTGGCGCTGTTCTTCGCCATCTTCTCGCTCAGTGGTCTCGGACTCACCACCGCCAACTACTGGGCGCTCACCCAGACCCTGATTCCGGGGGCCGCGGTCGGCCGCATCGTCGGCATCCAGAACTGCGCCGCCAACCTTCCCGGCATCGCCGCGCCGCTCATCACGGGCTGGCTGAAGCAGACCACCGGCAGCTACCAGGCGCCCATGCAGGCCATCTGGTTCTTCCTGCTGCTTGGCGTCGCTTCCTACGTGTTTCTGGTGCGGCCGAAGTACGCGCCCAAGTAGGCCCCGCACCGCGCGCATCTCCGCTACACTGTGGACGATGATTCGTGGACTCTGTGTGTTCGCTCTTGGCGCGGCGCTGTCCGCCTGCGCGCAGCAGATCCCGCGCCCGGAGTTTCCGCAGCCGCGCTTCGAGCGCGAACAGTGGCAGACGCTCAACGGCCGCTGGGAGTTTGAGTTCGACGACGCCAACGCCGGCCTCGGCGAGAACTGGGCCGCGGGAAGCAGAAAGTTCAGCCGCTCGATCCTGGTGCCCTACGCGTTCGAATCCAGGCTAAGCGGCATTGGCGACACCAGCTTCCACCCCTGGATCTGGTACCGCCGCTCGTTCACCATCCCGGCGGACTGGAAAGGGAAGCGCGTGCTGCTCAAGTTCGGCGCAGTGGACTACCGCGCCTGGGTCTGGGTGAACGGCTGCCGCGCGGGCGAGCACGAAGGCGGCAACGTCCCCTTCGGCTTCGACATCACGCAGTTGCTCCAGCCCGGATCGAACGTCGTCACGGTGCGGGCCGAGGACCCTCCGCAAGACCGCTACATCCCGCGCGGCAAGCAGTATTGGGAACCGAAGCCGCGCGGCATCTTCTACACCCGCACCAGCGGGATCTGGCAGCCCGTCTGGCTGGAGGCGGCCGGAGAAAGCTACCTGCGCGACGTGCGCATCACCCCGGACAACAGCGGCGCGGTGCGCTTCGACGCCCGCATCGCCAACGGCGCCGGCGACCTCGAACTGGCGGCTGAGATCCGCTTCGGCGGCCGGGTGGTGGCGGCGGGTTCGGGACGCGCCGAGGGCGGGCGCGCCTCGGCCGGAGCGGTGGTCCGCGATCCGCGCCTGTGGCATCCCAACACGCCCAACCTCTATGACGTGACCTTCGAGTTGCGCCGCGGCGGAGCGGTTCTGGACCGCGTGAAGTCGTACTTCGGCTTCCGGAAGGTGTCGGTCCAGCATGGACGCGTGATGCTCAACAGCCGCCCCATTTACCTGAAGATGATTCTCGATCAGGGCTACTGGCCCGACAGCCTGCTGACGCCCCCCACCGACGAGGCCATTCAATACGACATCCGGATGACCAAGGAGATGGGCTTCAACGGCGCGCGCAAGCACCAGAAGATCGAAGACCCGCGCTACCTCTACTGGGCCGACAAAATGGGCCTGCTGGTTTCCGCCGAAATGGCCAACGCGTATCTCTTCGACGAGGATTACGCGGCGCGCTTCACGCGCGAGTGGATCGAAGCCGTGGAGCGCGATTACAACCACCCCAGCGTCATCATCTGGGCGCCCATCAACGAAAGCTGGGGCGTGCCCGACCTGAGCGACCCGCGCCAGCAGAACCACCTGCGCTCGCTCTACACCCTGACCAAGTCGCTTGACCCCACCCGGCTGGTGATTGACAACGAGGGCTGGGAGCACACCGAGATGACCGACTTGTTCGCCGTCCACGATTATGCGCGCGACGAGAGCCTGCTCGCCTCGCGCTGGGAGCGTTTCGGCCAGCCGGGCGTGGGATTCCCCATCCGCTCACGGGGATGGCTGGTGCCCGGCGCGAACTACAACGGCTCGCCGCTCTATCTCTCCGAGTTCGGAGGCATCGCCTACATCCCCGAAGGCGAACAGGCGCCCTCGGACGCCTGGGGTTACTCGGGCGTCGAGAAGACAGCGGAAGCGGCGCTCGAGCGGTTGCGCGGCCTCTATCGCGCCATCGCGCGCAGTCCCTTCGCCGGCATCTGCTACACCCAACTCACCGATGTCGAGCAGGAAACCAACGGCCTGCTCACCTACGGCCGCAAGCCCAAATTCGATTCGAAGGCGCTGCGCGAAATCAACGCGCTGTTGCCGTAGCGGCGGCCGGAGCCTACGCGGGGCGCGGCGCTTCTTGCGCTTTCCGGCGCCGCTCGACGGCCCGGCGGATGCGCGTCAGGGTGCGGTCCAGGCCCATCGCCTTCCGGACTTCCCGGAGCGTCTCGCGCGCGATCTGCTGCATGCGCAGCGTGCCTTCGTGAATGATCTCGTCGACCCGCCCGGTGTCCGCCGAGCAACGCTCCATGCGCTCCCGGATGGGATCGAGAAAGGCGTTCAGCGCGGCGGCGAGTTTCTCCTTGACCTCGACGTCGCCCACCTTGCCCGCGCGGTAGCGGACCTTCAGATCCTCGACCTCTTCCCGGTTAGGATTGAAGATGTCGTGATACGTGAAGACCGGATTGCCTTCCACCGTGCCGGGGATGTCGGCGTGGATGCGGTTCGGGTCGGTGTACATTCCCCGCACCTTGCGCGTCACCGTGGCGGCGTCGTCGCTTAACAGGATGGCGTTGCCGAGCGATTTGCTCATCTTCGCCTTGCCGTCGGTGCCGACCAGGGTCGGCGTATCGCCGATCATCGCCTCCGGAATCGGGAACACTTCCCCGTACTGCCCGTTGAAGCGCCGCGCGATTTCGCGCGTAATCTCTACGTGCGCCTCATTGTCCTTGCCCACCGGAACCAGGTGGGCGCGCGGCAGCAGGATGTCGGCCGCTTGCAGCACCGGATAGCCGAGCAGCCCGAAGGGAAACGAGTCGTCGGAGATGTTGGCCGCCCGCGCCATGTCCTTCAGGCTTGGCAGGCGGGACAGGCGGTTCACGGTGACCAGGTTTTCAAACAGCGTGTTTAACTCGTAGACCTCGGCGATGGCCGACTGCAAGTAGATGGTCGTCTTGGCCGGATCGATGCCCGCGCCGAGATAGTCCAGCACCATCCCGCGCGCGTTGTCGGCGATTTGCTCGATGTCCGCCTTCTCGTTCTTGGTGGTCAAAGTGTGCAGGTCGGCGATAATCAGGATGGTCTCGTATTCGTCCTGCAAGCGCACGCGGTTGGCGAGGCTTCCGACGTAGTGGCCCAGATGCAGGCGCCCGGTGGGCCGGTCCCCGGTAAGGATGCGTTTTCTAGCTGGTGTGTCCATGAAAAAAGCGAACCGCAACGCTGGGGCGGGTTGAATCGTTCATTGTAGCGGCTGCGCGGCCGCCCGGGCAACGCCGCTCGTCCGCGGCGCGCCGTGGTATCCATGAACAGAGTGCGAAGCATGCGAATCGTCATCCTGGCTGTTTCCTTTCTGGCCGCGGCGGCCCCGCAGTCCGTCTCCGTGCGGAACACGGCCTTCGAGGGCCGTCCCGCGCTGCGGCTCTCCAGCGGCGCCATGGATCTTACGGTGCTTGTGCAGGGCGGATCGATGGCGGCGGTGGTGCTCTCCTCCGATCCCGGAAAGCTGAATCCCATGTGGGAGCCGGCGCGGATGCAGCGCGAGCTTGGCCAGACGGCGCGCGCTTCCGGCGGCACCGGACACTTCGTCTGCGTGGACGGCTTCGGGCCGGTTTCCCCCGAGGAACGCGCCGCCGGCCTGGAGGGACACGGCGAAGCCCACCGCCAGCAGTGCGAGGTTCTGTTCGCGGGCGTGCGCGGCGGCGCCGCCCAGGTCTCCCTGCGGGCCACGCTGCCGGTGGTCCAGGAGATCTTCACCCGCACCTTCACCCTGCGGGCCGGCGAACAGGTGGTCACCGTCGACAGCGAGTTGGAGAGCCTGCTCGGTTTCGACCGCCCGGTGAACTGGGCCGAGCACGCCACCGTGGGTTCGCCGTTTCTTGAGCCCGCAGTGACCGTGATGGACCTCTCCGGCTCGCGCGCCCAGACCCGCCCGTACGCCGAACCCGCCCGCGGCGCGTTGCGGCGGCGCCTGGAATCGGGCGCCGACTTCACCTGGCCGCTCGCGCCGGCGCTTGACGGCACAACCGCCGACCTGCGCTTCGCGCCCACGCAACTCGACACGCTCGATCACGCCGCAATCCTCATCGACCCCGCGCGTAGGCTGGGCTGGGTCACCGTGCTCCATCCCGGCAAGCGGCTGCTGGTGGGGTACCTGTTCCGGCGCGCGGAGTACCCGTGGCTTCAGTACTGGGGCCACCATCCCGCCAGCGGAAAACTGGCGCGCGGACTGGAATTCGCCACCCAGCCCTACGACGTTCCGCGCCGCGAGGCCATTGGCCTGGGAAGCCTGTTCGGCGCGCCCTCCTACCGCTGGCTGCCCGCGCGGTCCAAGATCGGCTCGCGCTTCCTGCTGTTCTACACCCAAACTCCGGAGGGCATGCGCAAGATCGACGACGTGCGTCTGGAAGACGGCCGTCTCGTCATTGAGGACCGCTCCGCCGGACGGAAGGCCGTGCTGGCCGCCTCGGGCGCCGCCTTGTAGCGCGGGACGGTTGTTTCCCGGCGCGGTAGGGAGTACGCTTGCCACAGGAACCTGGTTTCCGAAGGAGAGACTGGCATGGTCAACCGCAGGAGATTCGTAGCCGCGGCCGCGGCCGGCGC
>CAKZVG010000221.1 GCA_937921835.1 uncultured Bryobacteraceae bacterium
ATCAGGGCAACGACACGCTTTTCCCCATGAACAGCTACTGCCGCCAATGCGAGCGCGCGCGCTCCTCGCACGATGTGCGCCACCGCTTCGTGACTTCGGCGCTGTGGGACATCCCCGCCGGCAGGGGGCGCGCGGCGAACATCGAAAACCGCTTCCTCAATGCCGTGGCGGGCGGATGGCAGATGGGATCCATCGTGACCATTCAGAGCGGACTGCCGCAGAACATCGGCCAGGGGGGCGACCCCTCCAACACCGGCCACACCTTCGACCGGCCTGACGCCACGGGAATCCATCCCTTGAAGGGCTGGAAGAGCACCAACGCCGCCTACTTCAACCCGGCCGCATTCCGCCGCGCCGCCGATGGCTCCCATGGAAACCTGGGCCGCAACGCCCTCAACACGTATGGACTGTTCGCCTGGGATTTCTCGTTGCTCAAGGACTTCCCGATCATCGAGCAGCACAAACTCCAGTTCCGCTTCGAAGCCTTCAATATTCTGAATCACCCGGTTTTCGGCGCGCCCGATTCCAATATCGCCAGCGCCACCTTCGGTGTCGTCAGCGGCACGCGCATCGGAATGCGCAACTTGCAGTTCGCCCTGAAGTACGTCTTTTGATCCGTTCCCAAGCGGGAGGCGCGGGCTCGGCCGCAGGGAGTCCGGCCCTCCCGCTTGCGCCTCGGCGCATTGCCCGGCGGTGAGCGGCGGCGCATAATAACAGCAGGCGTTGGAGTTCGCCTTGAACCGCCCCGCCAGGGCAGATGACTCCTACCAGGCTTGGGGTTGTGAATGCAGGCGGACGGATTCAACGAGGCGCACCAACGTAGGTTGCTGGCCGGCGCGCAGTATGCCGACCGGTTGCTTTCCGACATCGAAGGCATCCTCAGCGCGGCGGATTCGAAATCTCCGTTTCTCGCCTACCGGCCCGATCTCACGCTCCATCAGGCGCGTTTGGTGCGGGGCTACCTGGCCCGTTTCCGCGAACACCTCGGCCGGACTCTGGCGGCGGCGGGCGTCAACCCGG
Organism: uncultured Bryobacteraceae bacterium; assembly: GCA_937921835.1. GTDB lineage: Bacteria > Acidobacteriota > Terriglobia > Bryobacterales > Bryobacteraceae > CAKZVG01. The sequence continues at coordinate 1,021 of CAKZVG010000221.1, forward strand.
GCGGGCCGCGCTTCGGGTCGCTGCATTCGATTCGCGTGACCCTGCACTTCCTCCGCAGCGCCGTCCAGGAACTGGCGCCCGAATCCCTCCAAGGTTACGGCAGGCTGCCGGACGAGGCGGTTTCCCTCTTGCGCGGGATGTGCGTCGAACTCGAAGGTTTGATCGACGCGCTGGAGCGCGGCCTTGCGCCCGGTCCCGATCTCCAGGCGCGTCTCGAGCGGCTGGAGCAGGAAGGCGCGGACACGGGGTTGCTCCGGCTGCTGCATGAGATCATCGCCGAGGCCGGCCTCACGGAGTTGCGGGCGCCGCTGGCGGGGCTGGTCGAGAGGATCGAGGCGCCGCACTTCGAGATCGCGGTTTTCGGCCGCGTCAGCAGCGGCAAGTCTTCGCTGCTGAACCGCTTCCTGGAACGGGACTTGCTGCCCGTGGGAGTCAATCCCATCACCGCCGTGCCCACCCGCATCCGCTGGGGAGAGGAAGGCGCTCTCAGCGTGACCCTGGCGGGCGGGCCGCCAAAGCGCTGTCCGCTCGAGGATCTTGCGATTTACGCCAGCGAGGAACAAAACCCGGGCAACGAGCGCGGCGTCACGCGGCTGACCGTCACGCTTCCAAGCCCCCGGCTGCGCGACGGCTTGGTGCTGGTCGATACCCCGGGCCTGGGTTCTCTGGCCACGGCGGGCGAAGCCGAGACGCGTTCCTATCTGCCGCAGTGCGATCTCGGGATCGTTCTGATCAGCGCGGTGAGTCCCGTGGGGCCGGAGGATCTCAACACCGTTTACGCCCTTTCACAGGGCGGCGTCCCGGTGCTGGTTCTGCTCAGCAAGGCGGACCTTCTTCCCCCGCCGGAACGGGAAAAGGCCGCCGCCCACACCAGGAAAGAACTACTCGGCCAACTCGGCCTGCGCCTGGAAGTCGAGCCGGTGAGCGCCGCCGGGGAGGACGAACAACTGCTCGAGAGCTGGTTCGCGGAACGGCTGACGCCCCTGCTCGAGCGCAGCCGCGAACTGGCCCGCCAGTCCATCCGCCGCAAAGCCGGCGCGCTACGTGAAGCGGTGGCGGCGGCGCTGCGCGCCAGGCTGTCATTGGCTGGCGTCCAGACGTCCTCCCTGGAAGAAGCCGAAAGGTGCCTGCGCGCGGGGGCGGCGGAGGTCGAGGAGGCACGCCAGTTTTGCCTGTCCGCGGCCGGCCAGGTCCGGCTGCTGGCGGAGATCGCCCTGGAGCGCGCCGGCCGCGCGCCGCACGAAACCGGCGAGGAGTCCCCGCCACCGGAGGAGATTCTGCGCAACGCCGCCGCCCAGCTCGCGGCCGAGGCCGCCGGACAGATCGCCTCCCGGCTTTCAAACCTCGCCGGGCGGCTGGATGAAGCGCTCCAAATTGCGGCGCGGGCTTTTGAAGGCTCCCTGCTCGAGGGTGAGCCACTGCGGGATTGCGTCCGAGAGATGCCGGGATTCGAGTTGGCGTTGCCTGCCGCCGGCGCGCCGCCCCTCGGGCTGCGCGTCCTGCCCGGAGCGGCGCGGCTGTGGTTGCGGCGCCGGGCGCGGAAGCGCGCGCTTCCCGCCCTGGAGAGCGCGTTCAGCAGCTACGGGCGCGCGCTCGAGGCCTGGTCGCGGCGGGTGCTCGCCGAGA
>CAKZVG010000222.1 GCA_937921835.1 uncultured Bryobacteraceae bacterium
GCCCGCGCAGATCGCCATCACGGACCCTCCAGACGGGGCCGTCTACCCTCCCGACATGACGCCGCCGTTGTTTGTGTGGCGCGATCCGGTGGCTTCAAACCGCGTCTGGCGGGTCGCGATCGCATTCGGCGGCGGCGCGCCTCCGATCGAACTGGCTGTCGAGGCGCAACCCTTCAAGATAGGGGAACTCGACCCGCGCTGTCTCGGACCCACCAACGAAGCTCCGCGGCTAACGCCAGAACAGGCCGCATCCCGCACCTGGCGGCCTCCTGAGACGATTTGGGCGCTCCTCCGGCGTCATGGCGTCGAGCATCCCGCCCGTGTCGCGATCCGGGGATACCGCGCCGCCGGGGAAGAGGCGGCCTCGGCGGGCGAAATCGAAATCCGCGTCGCGCGGCACCCGGTGGGAGCGCCGATCTTCTACCGCGACGTGCCGCTGATGCCCTCCGACCTCGAACCCGGCGTCATCAAGCCGCTGGCGCCCGAAGCGCTGCCGCTGGTCGCCTGGCGGCTGCGCGAGATCAGCGCGTCCCGCAGCCGGCTGCTGCTTGAGGGGCTGCACACCTGCGCCAACTGCCATTCCTTCTCGCGCGATGGGAGGACACTCGGCATCGACGTGGATGGTCCGGCGAACGACCGGGGCGCTTACGCCATCGCGCCGGTCCAGCCGGTGATGTCGATTCGCGGCGAGGACGTGATCAGTTGGAACCGTTTCCCCGGCAAGCCGCGCGGGGAGAAAACCATCGGCTTCATGTCTCAGATCTCGCCGTGCGGCCGCTGGGCCGTCAGCACGGTGAACGAGTCGGTCTATGTCGCGAATTTCAGGGACTACCGTTTCTTGCAGGTGTTCTATCCGACGCGCGGGATTCTGGCCTGGTACGACCGCCAGACGGGCCGCATGGAAGCTCTGCCCGGCGCCGACGATCCGCGCTATGTGCATACCAACGCGGTCTGGAGCCCGGATGGCGAGCACCTGATCTTCGCCCGCGCCGAGGCGCGCGATCCCTATCCCGAAGGCCGGCCCGTGGCTCGCGCCGCAAACGATCCGGACGAGCTGCCGATGCGCTACGACCTCTACCGGATCCCATTCCGCGGAGGGCGCGGCGGAGTTCCGGAACCGGTGGCGGGCGCTTCGGCCAACGGGATGAGCAACTCGTTTCCCAAGGTGTCGCCCGACGGGCGCTGGATCGTGTACGTGCGGGCGCGCAACGGCATGCTGATGCGCCCCGACGGGGAGTTGTACATCGTGCCCTTTGCGGGCGGCGCGGCGCGGCGCATGCGCTGTAACACGCCGCTGATGAATTCCTGGCACAGTTTCTCGCCGAATGGCCGCTGGATGGTCTTCACCTCGAAAAGCCGTTCGCCCTACACCGAGATGTTTTTGACCTACATCGACGAGGACGGCAACGACAGCCCGGCAATCCTCATCGAAAACGCAACCGTCGCCAACCGCGCGGTGAATCTGCCCGAGTTTGTGAACCCCGCCGCGGGCGGGATTCAGAAAATCAGCGTCCCGGCGGCGGAGTTTTTCGAACTCGCCAACCGGGCGCGGGGTCTCGAGTCGGAAGGCAAGTTCGGCGAGGCGGCTCGGGAATGGAGGCGCGCGCTCAAGCTGGCTCCGCGGGATAGCGGCGCGCTGACGGGTCTCGGCCGGACGCTGGCCCGGGCCGGGCAAACAGAAGAAGCCATGCGCCGCCTGCGCGAGGCGGCCGCACTGGAGGCCGAAAACGCGGAGGCGTGGAACAATCTGGGCGTTCTACTGGCCGGCCAGGGGCGGCAGGAGGAGGCCATGCTCCACTACCGCCGCGCCATCAGCGCCCGTCCCAGCTTCGCGCAGGCGCACTATAACCTGGGCCGCCTGCTGCTGCGCGCCGGCCGGGTCGAAGAGGCGGCCGGGCACTGGAAGAAGGCGGCCGAACTCAGCCCACAGACGGCCGAAGTGAGCAACAACCTGGCCACTCTGCTGGCCGCTACCGGGAAGCTGGACGAGGCCATCGAGGCGTGGCGGCGCGCCCTGCGCGCCGAGCCCGCTCTCAAGGAGGCTCATCTCGGCCTGGGAAGCGCCTTGTTCCACCAGGGGCGCTTCTCCGAGGCGCTTTCCCATTGGCGCTCCGGCCTGGCGCTGGAGCCGCCCGACATCAAGGCCCTCAACCTGGCGGCGCGCCTGCTGGCCACCCATCCCGATCCCGCCCTGCGCGACGGCGCGGAAGCGGTGCGTTACGCCGAACGCGCCAACCGCGCCGCGGGAGGACGCGATCCGGAGCTCCTCGACACCCTGGCCGCGGCCTATGCCGAAGCCGGCCGGTTTCCCGAGGCGGTCGCGGCCCTCCGGCGCGCCATGGATTTGGCCGGGGAGGGGCAATCCGGTCCCCTCGCCGCCAAGCTGGCGCTTTACCAGGGCGCGCGCGCCTGGCGCGATCCCGACTGGTTGCGGCCGTAGCCAACGCCCGCCGCCTAAAAGAAATATTCATTGACACACACAATCAAGTAATGATATATCACTTCCGGGAGCTGAGTGCACACGGCCCCAATTCTATATTCAGGAGTCTGTAATGAGGAAGAGGAATCTGTTAGCGGCCCGCGTACTGGCCGCTCTGTTTGTTCTTGCCAGCCTGCTGCCGGGCCAGTTGAACCGTGGAACCCTGCTAGGCACCGTGACCGACCCCTCGGGCGCGGCGGTGCCGGGCGTAAAGATCACCATCGTTCAAACCGCGACCGGAGCGCGCTATGAAACGGAGACCAACGAGACGGGCCAGTACCGCATGCCGAATCTGCCGATCGGCCCGTATGAGCTCCGCTTCGAGGCGCCCAGCTTCAAGACCCTGGTGCGCGGCGGCGTGCAGCTCACGGTGACCGAGGCGTTGCGCGTCGACGTGACGCTGGAAGTCGGCTCGACGGTGGAGTCGATCACCGT
>CAKZVG010000223.1 GCA_937921835.1 uncultured Bryobacteraceae bacterium
GTGGATTTTCCCGAACCCGAGACGCCCGTCACCGCCACCATCATTCCGAGCGGGATGGTCACGTCGATGTTCTTAAGATTGTGCGCCCGCGCGCCTCGGAAGCAGAGCGCGTTCCCGCGCTTCACAGGGCGCCGGGCGGAGAAGCGCGCGCCGCCCAGTTCCCCGCGCAGGTAGCGCGCCGTTAGGGAAGCGCCCGCCGCACGCAGTTCGGCGAACGAACCTTCAAACACCACCCGCCCGCCGTTCTCGCCCGCGCCCGGCCCGAGGTCGACGATATGGTCCGCCGCCTGCATGAGGTCGGCGTCGTGTTCCACCACGACGATGGTGTTGCCGAGGTCGCGCAGTTCGTGCAGGATGCGGATGAGGCGCGCGGTGTCGCGGCTATGCAGGCCGATCGATGGCTCGTCGAGGACGTAGCAGGCGCCCACCAGCCGCGAGCCAAGGCAGGTGGCGAGTTGGATGCGCTGCGCCTCGCCGCCGGAGAGCGTGGCCGAAAGCCGGTCGAGAGTGAGGTAGTCGAGACCCGCGTCGTTCAGGAACTTCAGCCGCTGCCGGATCTCCACCAGCAGCTTGCCGGCGATGCGGCTCTCCTCGGGCGGGAGCGCGAGGCTTGAGAAAAACTCCAGCGCGCGGGCGATGTTCATCTTCACCACCCGCGCCAGCGTGAGTCCGCCCACCCGCACATAGAGCGCTTCCTTTCGCAGCCGCGCGCCGCCGCACTCCGGGCACTCGGCGTAGCCGCGGTAGCGGCTGAGGAACACGCGCACGTGCACCTTGTACTTCTTCGTCTCGACCTCGGAGAAAAAGCGCCGCACCTCCTCCCAGACGGCCGTCTGCTCCTGCTCGCGCAGTTCGGCGAAAGGGACGTCCAGGCGCACCCGCCCCCGCGCCCGGCGCCGGAATTCTTCATAGAACCACTCGTAGTGCGGCTTGGTCCAGGGGTCGACGGCGCCGTCCTCGAGCGTCCGGAAGCGGTCCGGGATCACCAGTTCCGGGTCATAGTCGATGGTGTTGCCGAAGCCCTGGCAGCGCGGGCAGGCGCCGTAAGGGCTGTTAAAGCTGAACAGCGGCGGCTCCGGTTCCACGAACTCGATGCCGCAGCGTTTGCAGGCGAACTTCTCGCTGAAGCGGCGCTCCGTGCGTTCCGCTTCGCCCGCGCGCTCGAAGAGGACCTCGCCCGCCTCCCGGTAGCAGATCTCGACCGTGTCGGCCAGGCGCTGGTGCAGATCGGGCACGATGGCGAGGCGGTCAACGAGGGCGAACAGCGGCTGTGAAAAATCGATGTCGAGCAGCGACTCGGGCGTCGAGAACTCGAAGGTGCGCCCCTGCTGGAACAGGCGGTTGAAGCCCTTCTTGCGGAGGTCGAACAGGCGGTCCCGGAGCTCCCGCGTCTGGCTGCCGCGATGGACCGGGAAGAGAGCATACCAGCGCGAGCCGGCCGGCTCCTCCAGCATGGCGCGCGCGATCTCGTCCACCGTATCCTTGCGCACCCGCTCGCCGCACTCCGGGCAGTGCGTTTGTCCGGCGCGCGCCCACAGCAGGCGGAAGTAGTCGTAGAGCTCGGTGGCGGTGGCCACCGTCGAGCGCGGGTTGCGGGTGGTGTTCTTCTGCCGGATGGCGATGGGGGGCGCCAGACCCAAAATCTCGTCCACGTCCGGCTTCGCCATGCGCTCCAGAAATTGCCGGGCGTAGGCCGACAGCGACTCCACGTAGCGCCGCTGGCCCTCGGCGTAGATGGTGTCGAACACCAGCGACGACTTGCCGGAGCCGGAAACGCCCGTCACCACCGTTAGCCGGTTGTGCGGAATGGCGAGCGAGATATTCTTGAGGTTGTGGACCCGCGCGCCGCGGATCAGGATCGCATCGTCCAAAGGAGTGCCTGCACGTAAGGCCCCGGCGGGGAGCCGATCTTTTTATTCTACCAGCCGCGGGCCGCGCACCCCTCAGGCATGGACCCGGCCACCATCCGCGGAAAGCTGCTCGCCTGGTACCGGCGCTCGCGCCGGCCGCTGCCCTGGCGCGGCACGCGCGACCCCTACCGTATCTGGATCTCCGAGGTGATGCTCCAGCAGACGCGCGTCGCCGCCGTGCTCCCTTACTATGAACGCTTCCTGGCGCGCTTCCCGGACGTGGCCGCGCTGGCGTCGGCGCCGGAGCCCGAACTGCTGGCCGCCTGGAGCGGGCTCGGCTATTACTCGCGGGCGCGCAACCTGCAACGCGCGGCAAGGCAGATCGTGGCGCGGGGCGGTTTCCCGCGCGACTACGATTCCATCCGCGCGCTGCCCGGCGTGGGGGCTTACACCGCCGCCGCCATCGCAAGTATCGCCTTCGGACTTCCGCGCGCGGTGCTCGACGGCAACGTGGCGCGCGTTCTGGCGCGGCTTGCCAACGATCACGGCGACATCCGCTCCGGCGCCGTGCGCAGGCGGCTGGAGGAGAGCGCCCGGGCACTGCTCGACGCGCGCCGGCCGGGCGACTTCAACCAGGCGCTGATGGAACTGGGCGCCACCGTGTGCCTGCCGCGCGCGCCGCGTTGTGAGAGCTGCCCGCTGAACGCTCACTGCCTGGCGCGGCAGGAGAACACGGCCGGGCGCCTGCCGGTGAGTTCCGGCCGCGCGCCCGCCATCCGCGAGGAGCGCGCGCTGGCCGTCGTACGCGGTCCGCGCGGGCTGCTGTTGCGGCAACGGGGCGCCGGGGAAGCGAGGCTGGCCGGATTCTGGGAGCTTCCCGAAGCGAGCGAACTCGGCAACCCGGCGCTCACGCGCAAGCTCGGCGAGTTCCGCCACTCGATCGTCAACCGCAACTACGCGATCAGCGTCTGGGAGGCAACCCTCCGCCGCGCTCCGCGAGGGTTCCGCTGGGTGGCGGAGCGGGAGCTGGAGCGGCTTCCCCTCAGTACGGCGGCGCGCAAGGCGCTGCGCCTCGCTATACTCCCGGTATGAAACCCCGCCCGGCCGCCATTTACTTCCTGCTCGTTCTGCCGGCGTTGTCCGCCGCCGCTCAATCCGCTCCGCCGGCGGACCTGGACGCCTGGGTCGCGCGCGCGCAACGGGAGTTTGAAGTGCCGGGCGCCGCCGTGGCCATCGTCAAGGACGGCGCAGTGGTTCACGCCAAAGGCTACGGCGTTTGCCGGCTGGGCGATGCGCGGCCGGTGACGGAACGCACGCTGTTCGGCATCGCCTCGAACACCAAGGCTTTCACCGCGGCGGCGCTGGCCATGCTCGCCGGCGAGGGCAGACTCGGCTGGG
>CAKZVG010000224.1 GCA_937921835.1 uncultured Bryobacteraceae bacterium
AGGTGGCGGGGTTCGAGCGCGGCGTGCGGCCGATGGGGGACTGGTCGATCTCGATCACCTTATCGACGTGTTCGAGACCGGCCAGGCGGGTGTGAGCGCCGGGCTCCTGGCGCGAGCCGTAGACGTGGCGCGCCAGCGCCCGGTAAAGAATGTCGTTCACGAGCGTCGATTTGCCGCTGCCGGAAACGCCCGTCACCGCGATGAACAGTCCCAGCGGAAACTCAACGTCGAGGTTCTTGAGGTTGTGCTCGCGGGCCCCGTAGATGACCAGACGCTTGCCGTTCCCGGTGCGCCGCGCCCGGGGCGCCTCAATCCGCAGCCGTCCGGAAAGGTAGGCGCCGGTGCGGGATCCGCCGTGCTCGCGAATCAGCTCGGGCGGTCCGCAGGCCACCAGTTCCCCGCCCAGGCGCCCCGCGCCCGGCCCGAGGTCGATCACGTAGTCGGCGCGCTCGATGGTCTCGGCGTCGTGCTCGACCACCAGCACGGTATTGCCCAGATCGCGCAGCCGCGCCAGAGTGTCGAGCAGCCGCCCGTTGTCGCGCGGATGAAGCCCGATCGAAGGCTCGTCGAGCACGTACAGCACGCCCCGCAGCCTGGAGCCGATCTGCGTGGCCAGGCGGATGCGTTGCGCCTCGCCGCCGGAGAGCGTGGCCGAGGAGCGGTCCAGGCTCAGGTAGTCCAGGCCCACTGCGGTGAGGAATTCCAGGCGGTTGACAATCTCCTCGACGACGCGCCCGGCGATCTGGCGTTCGCGCTCACTGAGCGCCCAGCTTCGCGCCGTTTCAAGCGCCCGTCCGAGCGGCAGCGAAGTGAACTCGCCGATGGTCACGCCCTTGACGCGCACCGCCAGGCTGGCCGGCTTGAGGCGCTTTCCGCGGCAGGCCGGGCACTCGGCCGCCGCCATGTAGCCCATCAGCCACTCGCGATAGGAGTCGCTCGCCTCGCGGTGCATTTCGTCCAGGATTCTGAGGATTCCCGGGAAGCCGGCGCCGCCGTGGATCAGATACTGGCGGGTCTTCTCGTTGAAGGAGCCGAAGGGCTTGGAGAGATCGATCCGCTGGCGGCGGGCGGCGGCCGAGAGCCGGTGCCGCATGTGGCTGGAGCAGGCGGCGGGAACCAGTCCTCCGTCCAGCAGCGGCTTGGACGGGTCGCCGATCACCTTGCCGGGATCGAAGCTCCAGATGCTGCCCAACCCCTTGCAGGTCTCGCACGCCCCGTAGGGACTGTTGAAGGAGAACGAGCGGGGCTCCAGTTGCGGCACCGCGATGCCGCAATCCGGACAGGCGAGTGTGCGCGAGTAGAGGCGTTCGGGGCCGTTCACCACCGCCACGGCGATGAGTCCGCCGGCCAGCTTGGCGGCGGTTTCGAGGGAGGCTTCCAGCCGCTTTTCGATGCCTTCCCGGACCAGCAGCCGGTCGACCACGACCTCGATGGTGTGGCTCTTCCGCCGGTCGAGCGCGATGTCTTCCTCGAGCGGCCGCAGCGCGCCGTCGATGCGCGCCCGCACGAAGCCCTGCCGCCGGAGCGCCTCCAGTTCCTTGCGGAACTCGCCCTTGCGCCCGCGGACCATGGGCGCCAGAATCATCACCCGCTCGCCGGCCCCGGCCTCGATGACTTGCTGAAGGATCTGCTCCGTGCTCTGGCGGGCGATCTCCATCCCGCAGTTCGGGCAGTGGGGAAACCCGATCGAGGAGAACAGCAGCCGCACGTAGTCGTAAATCTCGGTGATGGTGCCGACCGTGGAGCGCGGGCTGCGGCTGGTGGTCTTCTGCTCGATGGAGATGGCCGGGCTGAGGCCCTCGATGGAATCCACTTCGGGCCGTTCCATCTGGTCGAGGAACTGCCGGGCGTAGGGCGACAGGGTCTCGACGTAGCGCCGCTGGCCCTCGGCGTAAAGGGTGTCGAAGGCCAGCGAGGATTTACCCGAGCCGCTCAAGCCCGTCACCACCGTCAGGGTGTTGCGCGGGATCTCGACGTCCACGTTCTTCAGGTTGTGCTGCCGTGCGCCGTGCACGGAGATGCGGTCCAGCATAGTTCAGGCGGCGCTGCGCAGGGAGGCTGCTTCTCCATTGTCGGACGATTGGTCCTGGGGCGGCAACGAATCACCGCTTCGGCGCGGGCCTGCCCCTGTGCCGGGCCACTTCCTCGGCCAGCCGCTTTCTGGCCCAGCCGAGCAGCCGTTTGAGCGGCGGAAAGTAGTCGCTCAGGATGACCAGCCCCGGTATCAGGAAGATCCAGCCGGGCATCACGGGCAGGATGAGCCCGGTGATACCGAGGGCCACGAGTCCGAAGCCAGTAAGAATTCGAAGAATCGCGCGCACCGGTTCCCTTCAGTCTAGCATCCGCCGCTTCACACCTTTCCATTCTCACTATCTGCTGTGAATACAACATCTTGTTGGGGCTGTCCGGGCCCCGGCCGGGACCGTGGGAGTGAGAATGAAGCCGGGGAAACACACGCTTTATGACGCCAGCCGACGATGCCGGGGCCCGCTGCTGGGCCGACCTCAAGGAAGATGTCACAAGAGTTAACGTCGCCTTCCGCACGATTCCCGCCGGCCCCTGCCAACCCGATGCTCCCGTGGGAGTTGTCGAACTCTGGTAAGGCAGCAAAACCATTGGTACCAGTACCCGGGTTCCGGGTTTCGTAAGGTGTTCCCTTGACCCAACGCCGCAGACGCCTTAGATTTGTAATTGTTATTCACGCAAGCGAGGAGCGATGCCGGCGGATCAGAGGAAAACAAAGCGGTTTGAACTTAAGTTGCCGTTCGAGTTGTTGCGGACAGGCGCAGCCGGCGCCGCGGGTGGCTGCGAGACGCAGAACATGAGTTCGGGAGGAGTTCTGTTCTCCTCCGGCGCGCGGATGGAAGTCGGCGAACTCATCGAGTATATGATCACCCTGCCGTCCTCCACCGACCCCGGGACCCGCGTGCGCCTGCGGTGTAAAGGGAAGGTGCTCCGCTCGGAGCCGCGCGCCGCCGGTCCGCGGGCGTCCACGCAGTTCGCCGTCGCGGCAAGCCTCGAACGGTACGAGTTCGTCCGCGAGCAGACGCAGCGCGCCTCCTGAGGTTCCTGAATCTCCCCTTGCTGATTGCCCGGAATTCGGGTAGCCTAGGGAATAAAAGGCGAAGCGGTGAATCTGACCCTTGGCTTTCCTGATCTTCCTCCCCACCGGGCGCTGAGTGAGCGCGCGGGGCTGGATGCTTCGCTGGCGCGCTTCCGCGAATGGATGGCGCGGCCGGAATCTCCCATTCGCGCGATTCATCACCAGCCGGCCCGCCCGGCCGAATACCGCCCCATGCCGGCGGCCGTGCCGCCGCGGCTTGTCGAGGCGCTCGCCGGGCGGGGCATTCGCCAGCTTTACACCCATCAGGCGGAAGCCTTCGAGCGGGTCGAGCGGGGCGAGAACATCGTCGTTGTGACGCCCACCGCCAGCGGCAAGACCCTGTGTTACAACCTTCCGGTGCTCGCGCGCCTGCTGGCCGAGCCGGAAACGCGCGCCATTTACCTGTTTCCCACCAAGGCGCTGGCCGAAGACCAGTTGCACGAGTTTCATTCGCTGGTCGAGGCCATGGGCGCCAGCATCCGCGCCTTCACTTACGACGGCGACACGCCGCAGGACGCCCGCAAGGCGATCCGCGAGCGCGCCAACGTGGTTCTCACCAATCCCGACATGCTGCACAGCGGCATCCTGCCGCACCACACCCGCTGGGCCAAGTGCTTCGAGAACCTGCGCTACTTCATCATCGACGAGCTGCACTCCTACCGCGGCGTCTACGGCAGCCACCTGGCGAACCTCATCCGGCGCCTCAAACGCATCTGCGCTTTCTACGAATCCGCGCCGCAATTCAT
>CAKZVG010000225.1 GCA_937921835.1 uncultured Bryobacteraceae bacterium
ATGCGCCAAGTGGTTCATCCAGCAAAAGAACCCGAGGCTCATTGATGAGTGCTCTCGCAAGCGCGACGCGCTGCCTTTGCCCCCCTGAAAGTTGAGAAGGATGACGGTATCCCATACCTTCCAGCTTCACCAGGTTTAGCATTTCAGTTGCTTTGCGGTTGTATTCTTTTTTAGCGACACCTTTCACCATCAATCCATAAGCGACATTCTTCAAGACAGTCATGTGAGGGAAAAGGGCATAATCTTGAAAGACGGTGTTTACGTTGCGTTCATAGGGTGGAATGTTTTGGGTGGGTGAACCATGTATCAGGATATCGCCTGATGTTGGTTTTTCAAATCCGGCAATGAGCCTGAGACGCTGGAGGGTTTCCACACGCCCGTAGCCGGGCGTGCCCTGCGGGCCGGGTTTGCGCCGCTCCGCGCTCGAACCGGCCTTGCTACGTGTGGCCGTTACGCGAACCCGGCGGCGATAGGCCACCGGCCGGCGCGGCGTGCACAAGACGGGCGCCGGAAGCCCAGCCGGCCGTTCGAACTCCGGCTTCTGGCACACCGCACACTCCCGCTGCCGGATCCGGCGGATCGCCGGACCGCTCAGGTCTTCGTGCACGGCATCGGCCTGGGCCAGCAGTGTGATGCAGCCGGCTCAGGCCAGTTAACTTGATCCGATCAGAACGAATCACGCCACGGCCGGTCTTGCCGGGTTGACTGTTACGCCGCCCCGCATCGGAATCCCTTGCTCGCCTCGGGATCCTCCCGCGTTGGAAGTCTGTCGCCCTGGCGCGCCCGCGCGAGGATGCGCTATCCTAAAAAGCGAGCCGGCGCGGTAGCCAAGTGGTAAGGCAGAGGTCTGCAAAACCTTTATTCACCGGTTCGAATCCGGTCCGCGCCTCCATCCCCGCGAAGCCCGCTTAAACCCTCCGCAGTTTGGTCACGCGTCCGGCTTCCACCCACTCCACCACGAAGATGTTTCCCGCTTGGTCGAAGCAGGCGCTGTGCGGGCAGATGAACCGGCCGGGAGGGAACTCGCCGCGGGGCTGCTTCCGCAGGTTTTTCCAGTCCTCGCCTCCTTCGCCAAGGTGCAGGATGACGCGGTTGCCGCGGTCCAGCAAGGTGACCCGCGCGGCCAGGTCGGGCACCACCACCTCGCCGTTGCGCTCGTCGAAGTGGCAGGGCAGGTTGACGCCGCTATCGAAGCCTAGGTGGCGGCCATCGAGCGTGAAGCGTTGCAGGCGCCGGTTGCCGCGGTCGGCCACCAGCAGCACCGGCTCGGAGCCGCGGGTGTCGACGATCAGCCCGTGCGGGCAGTCCAACTGGCCGGGCCCCGATCCCGCGCCGCCGAAGGTGCGGATGTAGCGGCCCCGGCTGTCGTACTGGTTGATGTAGCTTGACCCATATCCGTCGGCCACATACAGGTCGCCGTTGGGCGCGATCGCCACATTCGTCGGACTGTACTTCGTGGCCGGCTTGCCTTCGGGACCGAGTGTGTACGCGCCGGACTCGCTCGGATAGCCCAGCGTGAAGACCTCTTCCCCCTTAAGCGTCGTCTTTACCACCACCGCGCGTTTGGTGTCGCACAGGTAGAGGTATTCCTCGCCGCCTTCCTTCCGGATATGCAAGCCGTGCGCGCCGCCGGCGAATTGCGCGCCCCAGGACCGCACGAACCGGCCCTGCGAATCGAAGACCACCATCGAATCCCGGCTTTCGCTGGCGGCATGGACGGTGTGATGAACGTAGAGGTTGCCCTGCGAGTCCTGGCAGACTCCGTGGGTGTTTCCGTATTGGATTCCGGCGGGCAGTTCTCCCCAGTCGTGTATCGCTTCATAGGTGTGCTCGCCGCTGCTGATCACCGGACGCCGGGCGCGGCCCTTGGCGGTGGCGCCCAGAATGGCCGGCGCGCCCAGCGCGGCTCCCAGAAACGCGCGGCGGCACGGAAGGCCAACCCGCTCCAGATCTTGCATCATGATGTGCTTCCCAGCTCCTGGAGCGAATTGTCCCCGATAACGCGCTCGCGGCGCAATCGCGTCAAACGGTGCCCGGTCCGGAAGCGACGGCGGGGCCGTGGGTTGCTTAGAAGGTGAAGCGCAGCGCCATCTGGATCTGCCGCGACGTCCCGGTGCCGATGGTGCGATTGAGGCCGCTGGTGACGATGCCGAAGCTGGCCGGCGAGGTCAGCACCAGTCCCGGGTTGCCCGCCTGGGTGCGGTTGAACAGGTTAAACGCCTCGACGCGGCAAACGATCGCCTTGCCTTCGGCCACGCGGGTATTCTTTTGCAGCGCGAAATCCAACTGCGCCAGCCCCGGGCCGACGGCGATGCTCCGTCCCGCGTTGCCCCAGGTGCCGTTGGCGGGAACCGCGAAAGCAGCCGGGTTGAGCCACTGCGCGAACGTCGAGCCGCCCGCCGGGTAGATGGACACCCCGGGAACCAGGTCCGGACGCTGATAGGCAGTGTTGCCGTCCGGGACGGCGCTCGAACTGCGGGAGAGCGTGATGGTCATCATGCGGCCGGTGCGCGCCGTCCAGATGCCGCTCGTCTCCCATCCGCCCAGGATGCGCGCCGCCAGGCCACTGTTCAGAAACGCATGCCCCGGGCCAAACGGGAGCTGGTAGACCCAGTTGGCGGTCACGGTGTGGCGGATGTCGGTATTGCTGTTGCCGCGGTCGCAGGCGCGGCAGAAGTTGTTCTGTGGCTGCAGCCCCTCACCGCCGCCGGTGCTGTTGTCGTTGATCGAGTGCGACCACATATACTCGCTGCCCAGCGTGAAGCCGCGCGCCACGCGGCGGTGCAGCGAGAACTGGAGCGCGTTGAAGTTGCTGTTGCCGTCGTTTCGCTTCTCGTCGATGCGGCCGAAATTGGGCAGCGGGCGCACTTTGGTGACCGGATCCAGGTTGTTGATGTAGGATCGCGCGAACACCATGCTGGCGGAACTGCCCGTGTAGCCGAGCTGCGCGACGAACGCTGCGGGCAATTGCTGTTGGATCGACAAACCCCATTGCGCGCTGTAAAGGTCCTTCCGGTCACGCTGTAACGAGCGGGGCGTGACGCCGGCCTCCTTGGCCAGCGCCAGGAACGGAGCCACGGGATAGGACAACCCCGGCGCCTCAATGGTCGTCAGCGAGAAGCGGTCCGACGTGTTGTCAAGCGCCGCGTTCACATCGTCGACCTGCCCAGGTCCGTGGTAAATGCCCGCGCCGCTGCGGATCACCGTCTTGCCGCCCAGCGCTTTGGGTGCCCACGCGATGCCCACCCGGGGATCGAAGTTGTTGCGGTCCGGAAAGTACCAGGGCGTGCCGTGCGGGCAAAAACCGCGGCAGGCGTAAAGATCGAAGACGCGGTAGCGGTCGTTCACTTCCCGGTTCACGCTGTAGTACTCGTAGCGCAACCCGAGGTTCAGCGTCAGTTCGGAGTTCAGTTTGAAGTCGTCCTGCGCATAAGCGAAGTAGTACCACTTGCGCGTCCCGAGCACATCGTTGCCGCCGGTGATGGCCACGCGGTCGACGCGGTTCGCCAGCAGGTCGTTGCGGCTGGCGTAGGTCACGCTGATGGCGTCGAAGGCCGGATCGGCTACGTTGACGTGCGCGCGCCGGATCTCGCCGCCAACCTTGAAGGTGTGCCGTCCGCGGATGATGGACAGGTTGTCCGCCAGCGTGTAGGAGGTGCCGGTTTCCACCAGCAGGTTCGAGTTATTGAGCGTCGTGAAACCGGAAACCGCGATCGATTCGGCGAAGGGAGCATAGCTGAATCGATTAAGCGCCGAACGGTTGAAGCCCGCCTTCGCCTCGTTGATGATCGTGGGAGAGAAAACGCGCTGGTACTGCATCACCAGGTTCGAGGGACGGAAGAAGCTTTCCTGCCGGTCCCCGGCGATCACCGTACGCGGAGCGATGATGGCGCCGTCGTCGATGTTATAGCGCGCGAAGATGCTGTTGTTGTCGTTGAAGCGGTGGTCGGCGCGCAGCGTGCCGGCGTCCTCTCGCCATGCCTGGCTGACATTTCCGAGCGCCCGGTCCACGTCGGCGTTGGACGTCCTTTCGGTGCCCGCCGGGTATGCGTCCAGGATCCGCCGCACCTCTGGAGTCGTAGCCCGGGCGCGGAAGGCGGCGCTCGGCACGTCGTTGCGGAAGGTCTGGCTGACCCGCTGCCGCAAGCCCTCGTAGTTGGCGAAGAAAAAGGTCCGGTTCTTAATGATGGGCCCGCCGAGATTGCCGCCGAACTGGTTCAGCCGGAAGGGCTGCTTGGAGGTGTCGAACGGGTTGCGGGCATCGAGCCGGTCGTTGCGCAGAAACTCGAACAGGCTGCCGTGGAATTCGTTGGTTCCGGATTTCGACACCACGTTGACCTGCGCCCCGGCGCCGCTGCCGGATTCGGCCGAGTACAAGCTGGAATTCACGCGGAACTCGGCGATCGCGTCCGTGCTGATAACCAACCGCAGCGCCGCCTCCTGGCGGGGGTCCTTCACCCCGGTGGCGTCCAGTCCGTCGAAGGTCCAGTAGTTGTCGTCGCGCGCCCGCCCCACGAAGCGGATCGATTGCTGGTTGCCCTCTCCAGTGTTGATCGCCCCCGGCGCCAGCGCCATCAGGCTGGCCCAGTGCCGCCCGTTGAGCGGGATCTCCCGCACCTGCCGCGAGCCAATGACGGTGCCGAGAACGGGGGACTCCGTCTCCAGCGGCATCACCACATCCTCCACCGTGATCGCCGTCTCGACCGCGCTCACCTCCATGCTGACGTTCAGCGTGCGATTGTCGCCCACCCCGAGCCGCAGGTCCTGAACCGACACGGTCCGGAATCCCGGGTGGGTAACCGTCACCGTGTAAGTTCCAATGGGAAGCTGCGAGAGGGTGTAGATGCCCGCCGCCGAGGTCTGCGCCTCGCGCCGGAAACCGGTCTCCTTGGAAACCACCTCCAGTTTCGCGCCGGAAATCACCCTCCGGCTCGCGTCCTCGACCACACCCGTCAAGGTTGCGCGGTCAACCTGCGCGCCGGCGCCGCCAGCGAACCCGAGACACACTGCCGCCATCACGAAGATGCGTTTCACAACATAACCTTTCCAGGGAGATTGTTCCACTGTGCTTGATTGGGATACTCAGCCACAAGTATCCCCCTGGTATGTTACGGACGGATGACAAACCGATGAAGTTTATACTACCGTCGCGACGGTGGCGCCGCGATGGAAAGGCTCAGGCCCCGGTGACCTGCTTCAAAAGCCCGAAGAAGCCCTTCTTGCGCTCGGTGTTAATGCCCCAGTTGACCGGAGGGCACTGGTAGCCGTCGATATAGTCGCTCTTGCCCGGGTCGAAGTAGCCCCAGGAAGCGTAGGCGCCGACCGCGGCCATCATATTATTTACCGGCTTGTCGAAGTCGAAGTGATCGTCTTCGTTGAACAGGATCGGCATCGGGCGGTAGCCCTCCACTTGCCGTGCCTCGAGGACCATCTGGGTGATCCGCGCCGGGTCCTTCACGCCGTTGCCGTGCATCAGCAGGAAGTCCGAGGTCTTGACGACGTTAGGGAGCGGCACCGTGCCTCCGCCGTAACTCGTCCCTACCAGGAAACGCCGGCCGTTGCGGGTGATGCTCTTCACCATCCCGATGAGTTCATGCACTCGCGCGGGTTTGAGAATCTCGTGGTCGTAGGCGCGGACGTTGCATTCGTTGTTCACTTCGATCAGCAAGTTCCGGTAGCCTTTGTCGAGCAGCCAGCCGGTGGCGTTCTCGACGGCGCGTTTCACCGCCGCCTCGTCCTTCACCCGCTGGTCCTGGCCAAAGTAGAAGTAGCCCACGATGGGCGCCATTCCGAGCGAGTCGGCGCGGTCGAGAATCCGCTCCAGGCGCCCCATGTAGTCCGGCCGCAGGCTTCCGTCGGCCTCGATGGCGCTGTTGTGCCACGGTTGTACCTTGGAATACCCTTCCGGACTGCCGCCCTGCAAATTGATGGTGAAGGAGAGCAGCCCGTG
>CAKZVG010000226.1 GCA_937921835.1 uncultured Bryobacteraceae bacterium
CCGCCGGGCCCGCTCCGGCAGAAGGAGGCGCCGGCTCGGCGGTCGCGGGCGGCGCCTGGCGCGCGAGTTCGTCCAGGGCGGCGCTGGTGTAGGCGCCCGCCTGGCCGCTGGTGGCCGCGCGCACGGCGGCCACCAGTTCCGGAGTCACGGCCGGCTGGCGGTTGCTCCAGGCCTGGCGGATGAAAGTCAGCACGCCGGCGATCTCGGTGTCGCTCAGTTGACTCCAGGCGGGCATCTGTCCGTCATATCTCTGGCCGCGCACCACCACCGGCCCCTGCAAACCGTGCAGCAGCAGCGCCGCCAGCACGTGCGGCGGCCCGGCCACCCGCGCGCTCCCATCGAGCGGCGGGAACGCGCCGGCCACGCCTTGTCCATCGGCCTGATGGCACTGGGTGCAATTATTGTAGGTGCGCTTGCCAACCGCCAGCAGGTCGACAGGCTTGGCGGCCGCATCACCGGCCACGCCGCGGTACAGAGCGGCGGGTTTCTCGCTGTACACGTCGGCGCGGAAGCCGCCGCTGTTGGAAGCCAGATAGTAGCCCCCCCACATCAGAAGCCCGAAGAAGACCATCATCAGCCAGACCGGCGTGGGCGCCAGGCCATCGCGCGGCTCGGCCATCTCGCGCATCACCTGCTGATGGATTTGCGGGACGTCCGGCGCGCGCCGCGGCTCCCGGTCGGTGGCCAGAGCACCGGGGGCGGGAACGACATCCTTGGGGGGCGGTTCGCTCATTGCGCCTCCGGAAGGGCAACCGACTTGTTCAGCGACAGAAGATAATCCACCAGGTGCCGGCCGCGGCTGGTGGGCAGGATGTAAGCCGCGCCCGGGGTGCGCCATTCCGCGGGCAGCGGCGTCGCGCCGAGCGGCCGGCGGGACTCATCGCCGCCGACAGTGAAGAGAAACGGATGCGGCGGCATGTTGGAGCCGGGCGAAGTAATGCGCGGATTGTACAGGTGCAGGTTGTGCCAATCCCGGCTCGGCTGCCGCGCGCCGATGTTGGCCAGGTCGGGTCCGGTGCGCATGGTGCCGGTGAGGTTGCGCGGTTCGAACAGATAGTCGCGCATGACGGTGCGGCGGTTGCCCCAGCCGCGGTCCAGGTCGGCGCCGAAGCCCTCCGGCCGAACCTGCTGGGTGTGGCAGTAAACGCAGCCGAGGTCAATGTAGACCTCCCGGCCCAAAGCGGTCGAGCCGGCCAGCGGCTGGGGATAGCGGATGCCGTCCTCGGTCTCGTAGGGCTGGATGCCGCGGAACTGCCAGTCGGGCACCAGCACCAGTCCGGAAAGCGACGCCACTACGGTGAACAGCACGCCAAGGTAGACCAAGAGGGATTTGTTCATGACGTCTTCCTCCCGGCGCGGCTCCACAGCCGCCGCCAGTCCGGCCAGAGGCGCGCCGGGGTGAGCAGGGTTGGTCCGGGGAGGCTCTTGCCGGCGTCGCGGAAGATGCGCCACACCAGGAGGGCGAAAGCGGCATGGCCGAGCGTCATCAGCACGCCGGCCACGCTCCGGCTGGCCAGCCATGGCAGGGTGTAGGCCACGATGCGCAGGAACGGAACGTCGGGGTTGTTCATCATGCGCCCCTGCTCGATGCCCGCCCAGGTGAGGGCCAGAAAGTAGAGGGCGATGCCGGCGCCGCAGCTCCAGAAGTGCAGCTTGATCAGCGGCGCGGAACTCCACTCGCTGCGCAGCACCCGGGGAAGAATGTAGTACATCGCCCCGAACGCCAGCATGGAGTAAAAGGCGTAGACTCCCAGGTGCGCATGGGCGATGGTGTAGTGGGTGAAATGCGTGATCTCGTTCCAGGATCGTAGCGCCGTGAGCGAACCCTGCACGCTCACCGCGGTGTAGCTCATGGCGCCGAACACGACGAAGCGCAGAGTCGGGCTGGTGCGCAGGAAGTGGAACTGGCCCACCATGGTCATGTGGTGATTGATCGCCACGGTGATGACGGGCACGAACATCATCATGCTGCCGACAATGCCCACCGTGACCACCCAGGCGGGGATCGGGCCGCCGATCAGGTGATGCGTGCCGGCCCAGTTGTAGAAGAGCGCCAGCGTCCAGAAGCCGAGCAGCGAAAGGTGGTAGCTGTGCACCGGCCGCCCGGTGACTTTCGGAATGAAATAGTAGGCCGAAGCCAGCCCGATGGGCGTGAGCCACAGCCCCAGCACGTTATGGGCGAACCACCAGTTGCTGATGGCGCGCACCGTGCCGTTGACGTTCGGCGCTTGAGTCAGGAACAGACCCGCCACATACAGAAACGGGAACCAGAGGATGGCCCCGTAGAGATACCATTGCGAAACGTAGGTGTGGTGCACCTTGCGCCGCATCATCATCAGCAGGCTGGCGTAGATGATCACGGCCAGGCAGAAGCCGAAGAAGGCCAGCGCGGGCACCGGGAACTCCAACCATTCGGTGCTGGTTCCGTAGCCCATCAGGATGGCCGCCGTGCCGTAAACCACGCCGGCGTTCCAGATCAGGCCGGTGACCGGCAGCAGCAGCGGCAGGGGCAGGCGCACGCGGCTCAGACGCGCCTGGAGCCACAGCAAGGTCCCAACGCCCGCCATCGACGCCCAGCCGTAGATCACGGTATTGAGATGCGCCGGCCGGACCCGGCCGAAGGTGAGCCATTCCCAGCCGCTCAGAAAGCCGGGGAGGTGCATCTTGAGCGACGCCACCAGGGCCAGCAGGCTGCCCACCAGCAGCCAGAAGACCGCGCTGGCGTAGTAGATGGAGACGGTCTGGCGGCAGGAGCGGTCGATCTGCGCGCGGGTAGCCAGATCGGCTTGCTCGCGCGGGGCGGGAAGCGGGTTCGCGGTGCTGGCGCCCATTCTCCCTGCTCCTCAGCCTTCGCAGGGTCCTTCGTGCCGCCGGCGCCGTCCTTGCCCACCCGCGGGGAAACTGTCGGTTGACATGCCTACCGGTTCCTCCTCGTCGAAGATGCTGGCCGCCCCGCGGCGCAGGTCGCGGAACTGGCCCGAACGAATGGCCCAGACCAGCGCCCAGACCGCGGCCAGGCCCAACAGCACCGCGGTGCTCCAGATGACGGCGTAGACCAGGATCATCACCCGCTCACTTACGGTTTTACCGTAATTCTTCCTGTGAGATGCGAATGCTCCGGTGGAAGTCGCAGCGAAGAGGCGCCGCCGCGCGCCGTCCGGTTTAGGCCGCCCGTGTGGCGGGGGCTTCGTCCAGCGGCGTCACAGGATCGAGGAACATCCAGCAGAAAGTTCCCAGAAAGTAGATGCCGGCCGAAATGAGAATCGTCAGCCCCCAGTCCTGCCCGGTCCAGGCCAGGATATAGCCCACCGCGATGGGCGCGATGCCGCCGGCGAAGTTCCCCATCATATTCATTGAGCCGGCCAGCGTGCCGGCGTACTTTCCGCCGACGTCCATGCAGGCGCCCCAGGCGGGCGGCATCACCAGGTCGTTGCAGAAACTGGAGAAGCCCATGGCGATCATGGCGTACACCGGGTCTTCGAGCCGGGCGCACAGCACCAGCAGAAGGCTGGCGCCGGCGCAGCCGATGATGGCCATCATCCGCCGCGCCCGCCGGATGTCGCCCAACATGCGGCCCAGCGGCGGCAGGATCTGGCCGCAGAACAGCGAACCGAGGCCCCCCAGAAACAGCGGCAGCCCGGCCAGAACGGCGCCGAACTCGATGTTCACGCCGCGGCCTTCGCGGATGTAGGTCGGCAGCCAGGTGATGTAGAAATACCAGCCCCAGGAAATGAAGAAATACTGCCCCCACAGCAGCCACACGGTGGGCGACGTCAGGAACCGCCCCCAGGGGACGTCGCCGTGGCCGGATGCGGTCTTCTCGGCACCGCGCAACAGCGCCAGCTCGGCCGCGTTCACCTTGGGGTGATCCTTGGGGTTGTCGCGGTACCAGCGGTAGAAATAGAATGCCCAGACCAGGCCGATGGCGCCGAAGATCTCGAACGTGCGGCGCCAGGAGAGATGGGTGAGAAACCAGACCACCAGGATGGGCGTGAAGGCGCCGCCCCAGCGTGCGCTCATCCACATGATTCCTTGCGCGCGGACCCGCTCCTCCTGCGGCAGCCAGGTGGTGAAGGACTTGGTGAGATTCGGGAAACAGCCGGCCTCTCCGGCGCCGAACAGGAAACGCATCACCCACAACGAAACCGCGTTCCATACCCATCCGGTGGCGGCGGTGAAGAACGACCACCAGATGACGATGCGCATCAGCACGCGGCGCGGCCCCATCCAGTCGCCCATCCAGCCGCCGGGGATCTCAAACAGCGCATAGGCCCAGGCGAAGGCCGCGAAGGCGTAGCCCATCTCCACCTGGCTCAGGCCCAGATCCTCCCGCATCGCGGGGGCCGCTTGCGAGATGCAGACGCGGTCAATGTAGGTGATGATCGACAGCGTGACCGCGAACACGATGACCAGGTGGCGGGTCCGGGTGGGCTTCATACCCGCGGTCGGCGGAGCGGAAGGCGTGGCCATGAGCGACCATCACAGCATGCGGCCGGGGTCCGGCGCAACCTCACCCTCCGCCGCCGGTCTCGGCCTCCAGCCAGCGCAGGTAGGCTTCCGCGCCATCCACGATGGGAAGCGCCAGGATCTCGGGAACCTCATAGGAATGTTCGCGCTCGAGCTCGCTGCGCAGGACACCGAACAGCTCCCGCCGGGTCTTGATGATGAGCAGCCACTCGCGGGATTCCTCGATCGCGCCCTTCCAGCGGTAGACGCTGGTCAGGCCGGGCACGATGTTGACACAGGCGGCGAGATGCCGCTCGATCAGGCGGCGGGCGATCCGCAAGGCCTGCTCTTCGGACTCGCAGGCGCTGAGGACGGCGATTTTGTCGGTCATGTCGGCCTCCGGAGCGGGAGCGGAACCCGCGCGCTGGAATTTTAACTGGCGGTTTTTCCCAAACAGGATTATAAACAAATGTAGGGAGCCGTTATCAAGGAAGTGAGCACCAGGAGGTTCGCGCGCAGGGCCGGGCTGGCGGCCGGGTTCGTGGCGCTGCTTGTCTTTGCGGCGGTCACCTTGCGGGGGCCCCATGGCCTCGCGGCGGCCAGGAAGCTGTACAACGACATCCGCGAATTACAGGCGGAAGTGGATACGCTCCGGCAAGAGGTCCAGGATCGCAAGGACCGCAATCAGCGCCTTCGCACCAGCCCCGCCGAACAGGAGATGGAGATTCGCCGGCGGCTGAAGCTCCTGCGCAAGGGCGAGAAGACCTTTGTCCTGCCGGAGTCTCCGCCGTCCAACGAAACTGGAAAATAGCGCGGCGCCGTTCCGGCTTCTCTTGCCGATGCTTGAGGTTAGGGCGCCGCTCTGATATCCTCTGGAATTGGGTTCCAGAACTCCCGTTCTTCCTACCTGGTGAGAGGTTTCAAATGTCAGGCCACTCCAAATGGGCGACCATCAAGCACAAGAAGGCCGCCCTTGACGCCAAGCGCGGAAAGATGTTCACGCGCCTCATCAAAGAAATCACCATCGCCGCGCGCTCGGGCGGCGATCCGGACGCCAACGCCCGCCTGCGCACCGCCATCGCAGCCGCCAAGGCGGTCAGCATGCCCGCCGACAATATCAAGCGCGCCATCATGCGCGGCACCGGGGAACTCGAAGGCGGGCAGATCGAGGAAGTGATGTTCGAAGGCTATGGGCCGGGCGGCGCGGCGGTGCTGGTGGAGGTCGCCACCGACAACCGGAACCGCACGGTCAGCGAGATCCGCCACCTCTTCTCAAAACACGGCGGCAACCTCGGCGAGCAGGGCAGCGTCTCCTGGATGTTCGACCGCAAGAGCCAGATCTTGATCGAACTGGACAAGGCCTCCGAAGAGCAGCTCATGGACCTGGTGCTCGAAGCCGGGGCCGACGATCTGCGCAACGACGGAACCAACTGGGAAGTCCTCTCGGCGCCGGAGATGCACCACGCGGTGCTGGAGGCGATCCACAAAGCGGGAGTGCCGACCGTGTCGGCATCCCTGGCGATGATTCCGAAGAACCTGATCAAGCTGGAAGGCAAGAACGCGGCGGGAATGCTCAAGCTGAGCGAGGCGCTCGAGGATCACGACGACGTGCAGAACACCTTCTCCAACTTCGACATCGACGAGAAGGTGATGGAGGAACTGGCTCAGCAGGCCGGCCGGTAGCGCCGCGCCGGGGTATGGGATGCGCGTCCTGGGAATCGACTGCGGCACCGAGCGCACCGGTTACGGCGTCATCGAAAGCGACGGCCGCACGCACCGCCTGCTGGCGGCGGGGGTGATCGCCACCAGCGCGAAAGAGCCGCTTGAGCGGAGGCTGTGCGCCATCGCCGGCGGTTTGCGCGCGGTCATCCGCGAGCACCGCCCGGATGCGGCCGCCGTGGAAGAGGTGTTCCACGCGCTGAACGTGAAGACCGCGCTCAAGCTGGCCCACGCGCGGGGAGTGGCGCTGTTGGCGGTGGCCGAAGCCGCCACGCCGCTGGGGGAGTACTCACCGCTTGAGGTGAAGAACAGCGTGGTAGGCTATGGGCGGGCCGAGAAACGGCAGGTCAAGCTGATGGTGGCGTCGCTGCT
>CAKZVG010000227.1 GCA_937921835.1 uncultured Bryobacteraceae bacterium
CCTCGCTTCGCCTGCTGGGCCGGCATGGCCTGCTCGGCGCCGCGCCGGCGGAGCGGGCGTGCGCGTTGCTGTCCGGCTCGGACGCCTTCGAAGAGGCTGTCCGGAAGGCGGACATCGTCATCGAATCGGCGCCCGAGGACATGGCCTTCAAGCAGGAGCTGTTCTCGCGCCTGGATTCGCTGGCCCCAGCGGCCGCCATACTGGCCAGCAACACCTCGGGATTGAGCATCACGCAAATCGCCGCGCGCTGCGCGCACCCGGAGCGCGTGCTGACCACCCACTTCTGGAACCCGCCGGAGCTGATGCCGCTGGTGGAGGTCGTCATGGGCGAGCGCACTGCGGAAGAAGCGGCGCTGGCGGTGCGCGGCCTGCTCGCGGCCTGCGGCAAGACGCCGGTGCTGGTGCGCAAGGACCGGCCGGGCCAGCTCGGCAACCGACTTCAGATGGCGCTGTTCCGTGAGGCCATTTACATCGTCGAGGAGGGCATCGCCGAGGCGGCGGATGTGGATCTGGCGGTCAAGACCGGCTTCGGCCTGCGCCTGCCGGTGACCGGGGTTCTCGAACATATCGACGCCGTCGGCCTCGACCTGGCGGGTGCGGTGCTGGATTACGTCACGCCGGACCTCAACAACCGGCCCGGCGTGCCGCGGCTCATGCGGGAGAAGATCGCCCGCGGCGAACTGGGGGTGAAGTCCGGCCGGGGCTTTCACGACTGGAACGCGCGCGACTTCGGCCAGGTGCGCGCGCGCCGCGACGCTTTCCTGCTGGAGTTCCTGAAAGCAAACCGGCGGCCCTGACGTTCGAGGGCCGGTCCCACAACCGCGCCGCCGGGCCGGGGATGGCCTTCCAGGCGCGCTACTCGGTCAGAATCCAGACCCGGAAGCCGCCGCGGTTGTCGAAGTTATTGTCGTCGTTGATGCCCAGGCGGAGCTGGCCGGCCGCGGGCGCGGCCAGCACCGAGTGCGTGCCGAGGGGAAAGGGCGCGCCGCTCTGGCTGCCGCTGTCGATGCGCCCGAGTAGCGCGCCGGTGTTGACCTTCGAGATGGGTTTGAAGAAACCCTTGCCGGTGCCAAAGACGCCGTTGGCGTCGCAGGCCAGGTCGGTATCCTTGCGGATCTGAATCTCGCCGTCGGCCCACACTTCGAAGCGCTGGCCCTGGCGCAGCGTAACGCCGGTGTCGAGCCACACCGTCTTGCCCGGAACGTCGAGCACGCGCTGCGCCTGCTCGCGCGTGCCGAGCGGCGGCAGCGTCCGCTGCCCGGTAGCGCTGCCGCCCTCGGCGATGCCAATCGCCGCCAGCGCATTGCTCAAAGTCACTTCCCTGGCGGGCGGAGGCGCCATGGCGTTCAGCGTGTGCTTGCAGAGCGCGAACCGCTCGCGGTCCACGGCATTCGGCGCGGGCGGAGGCAAGGCGGCCAGTTGCAGGCGCAGGTTCTTTACCCGTTCGCTGGCCGGAGGGTGTGTGCTCAGCAGAGCCATGGTGCGTTCCAGGCGGCCGGCCTTGGAGCCGTCCATGCGCTCGAAGAACTCGACGAGGCCTTGGGGGGCGTAGCCGGCCCGGGCCAGGTTCTCGGCGGCCAGCGCGTCGGCCTGGTGTTCGTCGTTGCGGCTGTACTTCATGGTGGCGAACATCATGCCGACGCCGCCGGCGGTGGCGATAATGGATCCCCACTTGTCGCTCTTGGCCCCGGCCAGGGCGCTGGCGCCGCCCACGATACCCATCAACAGCAACTGCTTGGACATCTGCTTGGTGCCGTGACGGCCGATGACGTGCGCCAGCTCGTGCGCCATCACGCCGGCCAACTGGTCCTCGGTGTCGGCCAGGTCAATGAGGCCGCGGTTCACATAAATGAACCCGCCGGGAAGCGCGAAGGCGTTCACCTCGCGCGTATTCACCACGAAGAAGCGGGCCGTCATGTCCGGCTTGCGCGAGGCGGCGATCAGGCGCGCCCCGAGCGCCTCGACGTAGGGCTGCACGCCGGCGTCGCCGATCAGCGCCAAGCGCCGGTTGAGTTCGTTCGAGTAACGTTGCCCGATGGCGAACTCGTCCTTCTCGGAGAAGAAATTCAGCCCGCCGCCGACCTTCTGCGTGTAATCCCTCGGCTTGCGCTCCTGAGCCGTGGCGGGGGCGAACGGCAGCAGACAGACCAACAGCGCCGCGAAGAGCCTCATGCTTCAAACTTACTGTAGGCGGGCGGCGGGATCAATCCGGCGGATAGCCGATAGCGGTCAGGCGATGACCTCCACCTCGATTCCCAGCAGCCGGCCAAGCTCCGCCAGTTGCGAGGAGTAATCCCCGTAGACCCATGAGAGATGGTTCCCGTACTCGGTCTGCCTGCGAATGAACAGGTCGCCGCGGCCGCTTTCGGCCGGCTTGATGATCGCCTCGACCGAGCAGCCGAGGTTATCGCCCTCCCAGCCGGCGGAGCCAGTCAGGGTCCCCCGCATGACAAGCAGCTTGTCCGCGGCGGGATGGAGGCGCGCAACCGTGACGGTTTTCTCGCCGTTGCGCATGAAGTCGACCACCGCCTTGGTCCCCCAGCCGGACTGCACGAACCGCCCCAGCTTGTAGGCCAGCGGAGGCTGTTCGAAGCCGTTCATCCGCAGTCCGGGAGCGCTGTGGTTGATGCGCACGGAATTGTCCGGGCCCTGGAACATGTTGCCCATGTGCGAGGACTTGCCGGATACCGAGAGCAGCAGCCGGGTAGCCAGCAGCGCGCCCATGTCGCCTTCGCAAGAGGAAGCGTATCCGGCGTCCTTGAAGAGAGTGTGGATCAGACAGGGAGAGATCTTCCACTTCTCGGGCAAGCGGCTGGTGCAGAACTCGAAGCACTCGATGGTGAAGGAGTTGCACGCAAAGTCGTTCATCAGCGACTCGACGGCCTGCTTGAACAGCAGGCTGCGAACCACGTACTGGCGGTCGAGATAGGAGTGCGCGGCCCCGCGGACCAGCGCGTCGGCCTCCCGCCCGGCCTTGGCGGCGCGGTCCTTGTCCTCGAGGGTCCGCTCCATTTTCTCGGCCAGCGTGTTGAGCCCGACCATGATCACGCTCACGCCATACTTCTGCTCGAGGTGGCGCAGATCCATCACGCCGGTCAGCGACGCTACTGCCGGGAAGCCGCGATTGGTCGGGAACAGGACGCGCGTTTCGCGGTACGCCGTGCGCGCCTGAAGCAGCGACATCAGGCTCCGCAGTTCCGTGTTGTCGGCGGCCACCAGCACCTCGTCGCCGCGGCTCCTGGCATAGGCCGCGATGTCCACCGTGCGGCAACTCAGCCCCCGGACGACGACGGGTTTGTTATAGCGCCGGGCGATCTCGGCCGCGGCGAAGGATGCGCCGGAAGGGTTCACATAGAAGACGTCGATGTTGGCGTTCTCCTGGTCCAGCGGCAACATCTGCGCGGGCGGAAGCACGAACGCCTCGTCGAAGAGCACCAGTTGTGGCGCCAGGATCTCCGCCGCCGGCCCGAAGGCGTGCTTACCGTCCTTGACCTCCGCCGCCCAGCGCGCGTAATGCGCCTTGACGTTTTCGGTCTCCTGAGCCACCGTGACGACGTTGAAGCGGCAGGGGCCCTCCCACACGTCGGTGTGAAGCATGTTGGTCACCACGGGCTTCACCCGTAGTTTGCGCAGCGGCGAGCGCGGCGCCGGAGGGAACCGCGCCACGCACGGTTCGCAGGTTTGGGCACCGCTTAGCCCGGTCGCCGCCGGCAGCGCCGCGGCCCTGGTCAATAGCTGGCGCCGGTTGAGGGGCATGGGTTGATTCCTCCTTATCACGGACGGGTCAAAAATACAACTTCAGCGACAACTGGATCATGCGCGGCGTCCAGGCCGCGGAGAAAGCCCCGAAATTGGGATCAATCTGATTCCCCGCGGGATCGAAGCGGGCCGCGGTGAAGAGCCCGGAGAACTGAGTATGGTTCCACGCGTTGAACATTTCGGTGCGGAATTGGAGAAAACGTTCCTCGGACTTGATCGGGAAGCTCTTGGTTACGGCGATGTCCCAGTTGTTCACGCCGGGACCGCACAAAATGCCCACGCCGGCGTTCCCGAAGTCGCCGCGGGCGGGCCGCCGGAACACGCTCGTGTCGAAGTTGCGGAAGAACGTCTTCTCTCCTTCGAAAATGTCCTTCAGGCCGCTTCAGACACGGGTTCGACCGTGACCTTCAGCCCGAGTCTTTGTAACCGCTCGACAAAATACCGCTGGAGTTGATCCTTGTTGATCTGCTCCAGATAATCGCCGCCAAGTTCGTGGTAGCCGTGGCCGGTCTTCAGCATGTGGTAGCCGATGATTAGCATCGTGTTAAGGTCATCTCCCAGTCCCGAGGGATGGGCGTGCGTCTCCAGATGGGCCATGCGGAAAGCCTCAGACGGTGGCAGTCTGTTGTGGCTGCTGAACCTGTAGGGATGGATCTCATACGGGTCGCCGGGCTCGCCGGGAGGCATGTACCCGTTTTCCCATGGACGGCCGGATAGATCCAGTTTGCGAACTGTGGGAACCAGCCGCTCGCTGAGGAAGTCCCACTGGGTTTCGTTGGACGCATCCCACAGCACGACGCTGGGATGGTTCCAGTTATCCCGCACGAAGTCCTTCACTTGCTCCACGATCTCTTCCTCTTTCCAGATCGTGCGGAGGGGAAACTTGCCGGAATCCCAGATCGGGAACTCGTATTGAAGCAGTAAGCCGGTCTCGTCCGCCAGATCCAGCCAGCGTTTTGGCGCCGGGCCGATGCAGATGCGGAACGCGTTCCAGTTCATGCGCTTCGGAATCTCGACCAGGAACTTGCGCAGCCAGGCTTCGTCCCAAGGCAGGCTTCCGGCGTTGGGATCGGCGAAGAAGCGGTGCAGCGTGATGCTTGCGCCACGCAGGAAAACCACTTCACCGTTCAAGACCGCCCGCTCGTTTTCGAAGCGCAGTTCACGCATACCGAACCGGGCCGAGAAGCTGTCGCCGCCGGTGGCCGTATCGAGGACGTACAGAAATGGATTCGCCGGGCTCCGGAGCACGGCGTTGGGCACGGGAATCGTCTGCCGCACGAATTTCCGTTCGCCCTCACCCAGCGGCATCCGCTCGACTACCCGCGTGCCCACCGGACGGCCATCCCGCCAAGTCTTCACCTGTTGGGTCAGGGATGCGGATCTGGCCGGGCCGGGATTCAGGAGTTCGGTCTCGACGACGATCTCCGCGGACCGAATGCGCGACGCCACCTGGACGGTTTCTATGAACGGGCCGTCGGAAAATTCGAGCGAGACGCTGTCGTAAATGCCGGCCGTCCACGTCTGCTTCTCGATGTCGGTTCCATAGAGGGCCGAGGGAGGCAGCGCCCCGGGGTGTGCTCTGATGCGTATCAGCAGCAGGTTCTCGCCGCTCCAGTCCAGTGCCGCCGTCAGATCGAAGCGGCCGGACGTGAAGCAGCCGAGGTGCTCGCCAACCTTCTTTCCGTTGAGCCACACCGCCGTGCCGAACTGCGTTCTATTCACCACCAGCAGCGCGCGCTGCTTTCGAGCCGGGGCGCGGAAGGCGCGCCGGTACCAGTAGAAGTTCCGCGGCTGCCTTGTCCGGCCCAACCGGTCGATCATCTCGCTCGCGGGCAGGCGCTTCCAATGGATCATCGCCGACACCCACTGCCGGGTCTCGTAATGATCCACCTCGGCAAACGGCGGACTCGCCGACCGGACCAGCCCGGGCACAAAGACCGTGTTCAGGAATGTCGAAGGCCGCGCGTCCGGCTCCAGGCTGTCGGCGATCTCCCAGAGCCCGTCCATAGAGAGCGTGATGCGCAGCGCGGCCGGGCCTTGCGGCTCGCCCGCACCGGCGGCGTTCTGGGAAGGCCACAACGGTGCCGCGAGAACAATCAGCACCGCGGTCGGGCATCCGGAATGCCGGCGTCGAACCCTTGCGTTCTTTCTATCGCTCATTCATCATCTCCAAATCACGGCAACCGTGCCTCTCCGCGTCTCCGCACGGATTTCAGTATCCTGCTGACCCGAATCGTGGACCGCGGCCCGGATGCCGGCCACGTCGCATCCGCCGCCTTAGGCCCTCGGCAGCTCCGCGGAAACGCCACGATCCACGCCGAACCGTTCCCAGACATCGGCGCGCAGGGTTGTGCCCGCCCCCGGCTCTTCGGGCGGGAGGGCTTGCCCGTCCCGCACGGTTGCCGGTTCCTCGAAGCATTCCCCCAGCCAGGGAATGTATTCGAGGACGGTGCATGCCGGATGCGCGAGCGCCAGGTGCCAGTGAACCTGGACCATATCTCCCGCGTGAGGCGCCACGGGCAGGCGGCAGCTCAAGGCGAGGTCCGCCACCTGCCACCACTCAGACACGCCCCCCAGACGGACTGCGTCCGGCTGGACGTAGTGGACCGCGCCCGCGCCGATGAACTGGCGGAAGGCGTCGATGGAGTACAACTGCTCCCCCAAAGCGACGGGCGTCGGGATGGCCCGCGCCAAGTCCGCGTGCCCCTGGCAGTCGTCATACCACATCGGCTCCTCAAACCAGGTCACGTCGTACTCGGCCAATCGCCGGCCGTACCGCATCGCGGAAGGCAGATCCAGAGCGCCGTTGGCATCAACCATCAGGCGCACGCCCGGACCGACCGCCCGGCGCACCGCTTGCAGCCGCTCGAAATCGCACTCCGGATCCGGATGCCCGATCTTGATCTTCAGCCCGGACCAGCCGTCTTCCTCGACGAGTTTCCGGCAGCCGCCGGCGAGTTCGGGAGTGGATATGCTCAGCCAGCCACAGTCCGTGTTGTAAGCCGGAATCGACTGCCGCGCGCCGCCGAGCAGGCGCCACAGCGGAAGATGGGCGGCTTTGGCCTTCAAATCCCAAAGCGCGATGTCCACCGCCGCCAGCGCCATCTTAAGGATGCCGGCGCGTCCCACCCACTGAGCGGGAGGAAACCGGTTCAATTTCCGCCATAGGCACAGGACGTTGTCCGCCTCCTCACCCGCCAGCAGCGGTCCGTAGGTGTGTTCGATCGCGCCGGTGATCAGCCGGTCCGTGGGCAGGTGGGCATGCGTTCCCGTGTAGCCGTAACCGGTCAGTCCCGTATCCGTGTAGAGCATGACACCCGGCACGCCCCAATGCGTGATCTGGTGAAGGCTGTCGGAGATGTGTCTGCCGGTTACAGGAACGTGTAGAAGAAATGTCTCGATCTTTGTGATCCTCATGTTCGCGCCATCCGGTCACGGCCAGTGTACTCCGGTTCCCACGCGGCGCGGAGCCGGCGGCAACGCAACTAGGAAGTCTGCCATGCAAACTCCAGTCCTCCCGGCGAAACGCAACCACCGTGTGCAGTATCAGGGACTTAGCTAAATCCCGGCTCCACGCCATGAAGGCAGCCGCCTCGGACTGGATTTGCATTGCGGACCCGGATAGCCGGCGGGTCAGACTGGCGAAGGGCTCAAAAGCGAGTCGTTCGGGTACAGGTGATCGACGTTGCGGCGTGTGAGTAGGTCGTGGCGGGTGAAGACCGCCGGTGGAACATTGCGCTGGTTCAGGATTTCGAGCGCCAGCCGGACCAGTCCCTCGCCGTAGGATTCGCCGAAGTAAGCCACCGCGAATAAAAGCCTGCTGTCGCGCCGCCGGAGTTCCCTGCGCGCCTCCAGCGAACCGTTCTGGCTGCACGCTACGCAGTCGTTCGCGCGCCCAGCCTCCTCGAAGGCCCGAACCGCACCGAGCGCCGCGCTGTCGTTGATGGCGCCGATCAGGCAGCGGCGCAAGCCGCCCAGCCGCAACTGCCGCCGCACCACTTCCCAGCTTTTCTCGAACTGGCCCTGCCCATCGAGGTAAAGTACGTCCGTGTCCGCGGGAGGCGAGCGTAAGGTCTCGCGGATGCCCGCCACCATCCCTCGCAGGCGGCTGCGGCCAATAGCCGAGGCGCGTTTCAGATCGATCATCAGGACCTTGCCGGCGACTCCGTCCCAATTGGCGTTTGCCCAGCGGCCGAGCGCCCGCCCGCCCAGCAGTCCGGCGTGGTAGTTGTTTGCGCCGAAGTACGTCGCACCCGGAATCGGGTTATTGATGGCGATCACCGGGATTCCAGCGGCGGTGAACAATGCCGAGAGCGGTCCGGTGGCCTCTTCATCCAACTGGTATTCAATAACCAGATCGGCCTTCTCGCTGACGAAACGCTTGGCGTTCTTGAGCGCGACCGGGAGGCTGAACCGGTTGTCGAGGGCCAGCAAGCGCAAGGAGCCCTGTTTTTCCACCGCCTGGAGAATGCCCTGGCTCACCTCCGCCGTGAAGGACGTCTCAAGGCCCGGCGAAGCGTAGCCGACTTTCCAGCGCCGCCAGGACGGCCGCCCG
>CAKZVG010000228.1 GCA_937921835.1 uncultured Bryobacteraceae bacterium
CATCGCGTCGGTGGCGAGCACGAGCGCCACCAGGCCCTTGGTTTCGACCATTCCGATGGCTGTCATTTCCATGGCCGGCTCCTCAACTCAGCATGCCTTCGATCAGTCCCTCATGCGGGCGGGGAATGACGTGCGAGGCGACCAGTTCGCCCACCCGCCGCGCGGCCGCCGCGCCGGCGTCCACCGACGCCTGCACGCTGCCCACATCCCCGCGCACAATGCTGGTGACGTAGCCGCCGCCGATCTGGACGGTGCGGATCAGCCGCACCCCGGCGGCTTTGCACATGGCGTCGCTCGCTTCCACCAGTCCCACCAGGCCGCGGGTTTCGATCAGCCCGATGGCGGGGCCGTTGTCCGCGGCCGTGGCGGCCTTTTTCGGCGGCGGCTTCAGAAAGCGGTCCAACCCGTCGTGCGGGCGCGGAATCACCTGCACCGCCGACAATTCCCCGACCCGGCGCGCGGCCGCCGCCCCGGCGTCCGTGGCCGCCTTTACCGCCGCGACGTCGCCTTCGACGAACACGGTGACCAGCCCGCTGCCGACCGTCTCCCAGCCGGCGAAGACTACGCTGGCGGCCTTCAGCGCGGCGTCGGAGGCTTCCACCAATCCGACGAGACCCTTGGTCTCGATCATCCCTAAAGCCTGTTTCATTTCCCGTCCCTCCTGCCTCGATGGCGGACACTTGGAGCTCTCACGCCGGCGGCGTCGAGGAAAGAATCTCATGGTAACAGATCCCGCCCGCGGGCACCGCCCCGCCGCGGACCGGGAGTGCGCGCCCGCGCGGCGCGCATGTTACGGTATCATGAACGCAAATGGGGTTGGTGATAAGTCCGAAACTTTGGGTTAAGGAGAGGTGATTGTGTTTTTACGTGCTTCCGTCCTGTTGCTTGCGGCCCTGAGCCTGCTGGCTCAAGACCCTCGCGGCGCCATCACCGGCACGCTGCTCGATTCCAGCGACGCGGCGATCCCGGGCGTGACCGTCCGCGCAACGAACACCGAAACCGGCGTCACCGCCTCGGCGGTCAGCAACGCCAGCGGCAACTACCAGATTCCGTTCCTGCTCCCCGGCATGTACCGCGTTACGGCGGAACTGGCCGGATTCAAGCGCTTCTCGCGCGACAGGATCGAGGTGCGCGTCGGCGAAACTGTGGACCTGCCGATCCGCCTGGAGGTCGGCGAAGTCACCGAGACGATTGAAGTCACCGCCACGACGCCGCTGCTCGATACCACCAGTGCTTCGCTCGGCCAGGTAATGGACCAGCGCCGGATCCTGGAGCTTCCACAACGCGGCGCCAATCCGATGGAGTTGACGCTGCTGACGCCGGGGGTGGTGAACGCCACCAACTTGCGTTTGCGCAAGGCCATGGCGCCCGAGGCGACGTCGCAGATCGCCACCGATGGGGCCGGGCAGTACAACAACGAATTCCAGATTGACGGCATCAACAACATGGCCGCCGACCGCGGGCGCGGCTACGCCCGCATCGCCTACAGCCCGCCCGCTTCCTCGGTGCGCGAGTTCAAGATGCAGACCACGGCCTACGACGCCGGCATCGGCCACACCATGGGCGGCGTGGTGAACGTCAGCACCACCAGCGGCACCAACGAACTGCACGGCGAAGTGCACTACGTGCTCCGCCACCAGAAGCTGGACGCGCCGAACTTCTTCAACAACAAGAACGGCACCAAGCTTGGGGTGTACCAGGACAACCGCCAGGGCGGTTCGGTGGGCGGACCGCTGGTGCTGCCGCGCCTGTACAACGGCAAGAACCGCACCTTCTGGTTCTACGTCTTCGAGGACAACCGCTTCGGCGTGCCGGTCCAGAACACGGGCACGGTGCCCACCGCGGCCCAGCGCGTGGGGGACTTCTCCGCCTTGCTGCGCGTCAACAGCAGCTATCAGATCTACGATCCTTTCACGACGGTCACGGCGCCCAACGGGCGCTTCAGCCGCCAGCCGATTCCAAACAACGTGATCCCGCGCAGCCGGCTCGACACGGTGGGACTGAATCTCGCCGCGCTCTATCCGCTGCCCAATCAGGCGGGAACGGTCGACGGCAGAAACAACTTCTTCCTGTCGAACAAGGCCATCCAGAAGACCTCGCAGCACATGCTGCGGCTGGATCACGCCTTCAGCGAGAACCACCGCGCTTTTCTGCGGGCGCACTACGACTTCTGGAAAGAGGACAAGAACGACAACTTCGGCACCGGCATTCAGGGCTTGTTTTCCAACCGGCCGAATCGCGGCGTGGCGCTGGACGACGTCATCGTGCTCGATCCGACGCTGGTGCTGAACGTGCGCTACGGCTTCACGAGCACCAAGTGGTGGGAGTTCCGCCGCTCGCGCGGCTACGACCTCGCCAGCCTCGGCTTCTCCCCGGCCCTGCTGCGGCTGACCGACCCGAAGCGGGCGCCGATCCCGCGCGTTTCGGTGGGCGCCTTCACCACGCTTTCCAACTGGGAGAACGGCGACGGCGCCAACTCCAGCCTAGCGCACAGCCTGGCCATCAACTTCACCAAGCTGCTCGGCAAGCACGCCATGAAGTTCGGCGCCGACCTGCGCCTGGAGCGCAGCTTTAACGACCGCCGCCCGGCCGGGGTCGTGCCAGACTTCTCCTTCGCCACCACCTACACCCGCGGGCCGCTCGACAACTCCCCCCCTGCCACTGTGGGGCAGGAGTTCGCCGCCATGCTGCTGGGCGTTCCGGGCGGGTCGATGGAGGTGAGCGCCAGCTCCGCGCTCCAGAACACGTTCTACGGTTTCTTCTTCCAGGACGACCTGCGCGTCACGCCCAAGCTCACGCTGAACATGGGGCTGCGCTGGGAGTACGAAGGTCCGGTGACCGAGCGCTACGACCGCTTCGCCTCGCGCTTTGACAATACCACCCCGAACCCGATCGAGGCGGCGGCCAAAGCCAACTACGCCCGCAACCCGATTCCGGAGCTCGCCCCGGCGGACTTCCGGGTGTTGGGCGGGTTGACCTGGGTGAACCAGGGCGGCATCGGCCGCAGCCCGTTCGTGTCGGAAAAGAACAACTGGATGCCGCGCTTCGGCTTCGCTTACCAGTTCAACAACAAGACGGTCATGCGGGGCGGCTACGGGATCTTTTACACCGTCAACGGCATCTACGCCACGGTGCCGATTCAAACCGGTTTCTCGCAGTCCACGCCCATTCAGGCTTCGCTCGACAGCGGGTTGACCTACGTCGCCACCACCGCCAATCCGTTCCCGAACGGGTTGATCCAGCCCGCCGGATCGAGCAAGGGGCTGTTGCAGAACCTCGGGCAGGGGATCAGCTTCCACAACCCGAACCGCTTCCGCTCCTATTCGCAACGCTGGTCGTACGGTTTTCAGCGCACCCTGCCGGGCGACTTCATGGCGGACGTTTCCTACGTCGGCAGCCGGGTGACGCGCGCCCAGGTGACCCGCTCCTACAATGAAACCCCGGCGCGCTACCTCAGCACCAGCCCGGTGCGCGACCAGCGCACCATCGACTTCCTGAGCGCTTCCTTCCCGAGTCCCTTTTTCGGGATCGACCCGATCTATGGCCGGAACACCTCCCGTGGCGCTCTGCTGCGGCCGTTCCCGCAGTTCGGCGGCATCTCGAGCAACGATTCCGCGGGATATACCTGGTATCACTCGCTCCAGACCCGCGTCGAGAAGCGCTTCTCGCACGGCTACACCATGCAGCTCGCCTACACCTTCTCGAAGGCGATGGACGCGACCGAGTTCCTGAACGCCACCGACCCGATGCCGTACGAGAGCATCTCCTCGCTCGACCGCCCGCACCGGCTGGCGGGCAGCGGCATATGGGAGATCCCGGTGGGCCACGGCCGCAAGTTCGGTTCGGGCATGCCCCGCGCGTTGGACGCCGCCGTCGGAGGCTGGCAGATCGGCGTGATCGTCACCCGCCAGAGCGGCGCGCCGCTTGGTTTTGGCAACGCCATTTTCATGGGCGACATCAAGAACATTCCGCTCGCCAAGGACCAGCGGGATGTCGACCGCTGGTTTAACGTGGACGCGGGTTTCAATCGCGTGCCCGCCCAGCAGCTCGCCTCCAACATCCGCGCCTTCCCGCTGCGCTTCAGCGGGATCCGCGGCGACGACCAGCGGAGCTGGGACTTCTCGATCGTGAAGAACTTCAAGCTTCCGGGCGAGAAGATGAATCTGCGCTTCCGCGCCGACGCCTACAACGGCTTCAACCAGACCAACTTCAACAATCCGACCACCACTCCGACTAACAGCGCCTTCGGCCGGATCACCGGTACCGCCGGGGACGCGCGCAACTGGCAGCTCAGCTTGAAGCTGTCGTTTTGAGCGGCCACGGCGGCGCAGGCCGCGCCGCCGCTACCGGCCAGAACAGGCCCGGGATTGGCGCGTCATCCGGCCAGCCGCCCGGCGCCTGTTCTGGATGGTGTGCCAACAGGAGCAGAAGGACCCCCTAGCTCGCCCGCGGCGGCGCCACGCGGAGGGCTGGGGGACGGCGCTCCGGCGCTTGGTAAAATTCCCTTCTTATGAAGAAAATCCTTGGACACCTCGCCTGGGCGTTGGTGTCGGTGGCCGCCGGCGGCGCGCTGGCCGGCATCGCCTTCAACCGCGGCGAGCAGATCAACAGCCTGTGGCTGGTCGTGGCCAGCGGCTGCACGTACCTGGTGGGCTTCCGCTTTTACGGCAAGTTCATCGCCGCGAAGGTGATGATGCTGGACAACGACCGCGCCACGCCGGCCGAGCGCCTGCGCAACGGGCACGACTTCGAACCCACCAACCGCTGGATCCTGTTCGGCCATCACTTCGCGGCCATCGCAGGTCCCGGGCCGCTGGTCGGGCCGACGCTGGCGGCGCAATTCGGCTACCTGCCGGGAACGCTGTGGATCATCATCGGCTGCGTACTGGGGGGAGCGGTGCAGGACTTTATCATTCTGTTCTGCTCCATGCGGCGCAACGGCAAGTCGCTCGGCGAGATGGCGCGCGAGGAGATCGGCAAGGTGGGCGGTTTCACCGCGCTGCTGACGGTGATGCTGATCATGATCATCCTGCTGGCGGTGATCGCGCTGGTGGTGGTGAACGCGCTGAAGGACAGCCCCTGGGGAACGTTCACCATCGCGGCGACGATGCCGATCGCCATCTTCATGGGACTCTACCTGCGCTACTGGCGGCCGGGTAAGGTGTTGGAGGTTTCCCTCATCGGCTTCGTGCTGGTGGTGTTGGCGATCCTGGGCGGCGAGGCGGTGTCGAAGTCGGCGCTGTTGGCGCCCTGGTTTACGCTGGGCGGAATGGCGCTGGCGGTGAGCGTGATCATCTATGGCTTCTTCGCCAGCGCTCTGCCGGTGTGGCTGCTGCTGGCGCCGCGCGACTACCTGAGCACCTTCGTGAAACTCGGCGTGGTGTTCATGCTGGCGGTGGGCATCCTGTTCGTGCGGCCGGGCCTGGAGATGCCGGCGTTCACCCAGTTCACCGACGGCAACGGCCCCATCTTCGCGGGCAAGATCTTCCCCTTCTGCTTCATCACCATCGCCTGCGGCGCGATCTCGGGCTTCCACTCGCTGATCAGCTCCGGCACCACGCCCAAAATGATCGCCAAGGAGTGGCACGCCTGGCCGGTGGGCTACGGGTCGATGCTGCTGGAGGGCTTCGTCGCCATCATGGCGATGATCGCCGCCTGCGCGCTTCAGCCGGGAGTTTTCTTCGCGGTCAACTCGCCGGAGGGCATCGTCGGCGCCACGCCCGCGGCGGCCACCGCCACGATTACCGGGTGGGGCTACCCGGTCACCACCGCCGAGATGGACGCACTGGCGCGCGACGTGGGCGAGAGCACGCTGTTCCACCGCACCGGGGGCGCGCCGTCGCTGGCCCTCGGAATGGCGCACATCTTCGCCTCGAGCGGCGGCGGCAAGGCCATCCTCGGCTTCTGGTACCACTTCGCCATCATGTTCGAGGCGCTGTTCATTCTCACCATCATCGACGCCGGGACGCGCGTCGGGCGCTTCATGCTTCAGGACCTGCTGGGGCACTTCTGGAAGCCCGTCGGCCGCACAAGCTGGATGCCGGGCGTCATCGGGACCAGCGCCCTCATCGTGCTCGCCTGGGGCTACTTCCTCATCCAGGGGGTGCGCGACCCGCTGGGCGGCATCAACTCGCTGTGGCCGCTGTTCGGCATTGCCAACCAGTTGCTGGCGGCGGTGGCGCTGTGCGTCGCCACCACCATCCTGATCAAAATGCACCGCGCCCGCTATCTGTGGATCACCGTCGTCCCGCTCACCTGGCTGGTGACGGTGACTTACACGGCGGCGTACCAGAAGATTTTCTCCGCCCATCCGCGCATCGGCTTCCTGGCGCAGGCCAGCGAGTTGCAGGCGGCGCTCGACGCCGGGCTGGTGGAGGCGGCCAAGGTCTCGATGACCAGGACGCTGATCTTCAACAACCGGCTGGATGCGGTGGTGTGCGGCCTCTTCCTCGTGCTGGTGACGCTGATCCTGATCGACTCGGTTCGCGTGTGGGTGGGAATTCTGCAAGGCACGCGCGATGCCGTGGTGCGCGAAGCGCCCTTCGTGCTGTCGCGGCTGCGGCCGGAGGAGGTGTGATGGGCGCGCGGCTGAAATCCCGGGCGCGCTCGTTCGCCCGGATCCTGCTCGGGCTGCTGCGCGAGCTCGCCGACGAGAACGCCTACCAGCGCCACCTCGCCGCGCACGGGCGGACCCACTCCGGCGCCGAGTGGCGCCGCTTCAGCGAACAGCGCCTGGTGGCCAAGTTCGTGCGGCCGAAGTGCTGCTGAGCCGGTTGCCGGACCGCCGCGGCTTTTGATAGGGTAGGAGCGCCCGCCGAGGGGTCTCCGGGCGAGGAGGGAGATTCGAATGAGAGTAGCGTCGCTTTGCACACTTGCTCTGTTGGTATTTTTCGAACCCACCGCGGCTCAGATCGTAACCGGTTCGATTGTCGGAAACGTTGAAGATCCCAGCGGCGCGGCCGTCGTGGGCGCGCTTGTCACCGCTACCCATGTGGCGACGGGACGCGAGAGGTCGGCCCGGACCACCGAAACCGGGAGCTTTGTGCTGAGCGGTCTCGAAGCCGGGCGCTACGACCTGGCCGTCCGCAGCGAGGGCTTCAAGCGCGTCGAGCAGCGCGGCCTGATGCTGCCGACGGGCGAACGGCTGCCGGTGGGGGCGATCGTTCTGGAACTGGGTGCGATTACCGAAACCGTTTCGGTCACGGCGGCGCCCGCCGCGGTGCGTACGGCCAGCGCGGAGAACTCCGGCGTGATCACCACCGACCAGGCCGAGTACCTCCCGGTGCTCGGACGCAGCGTCGAAAGCCTGGTCTCGCTGCTGCCTGGCGTGGTGAGTCCGGGCGGGGCGCCGCAATCCTTCAGCGGCGGAGCGGACTATAGCGTCCTCGGCAGCCGCTCGCGGTCCAACAGCATCTCCATCGACGGCATCGTCGTCACCGACGCCGATTCGGGCGGCGGCAAGCGGCTCAGCGTGAGCCAGGACGCGGTCGCCGAGGTCAAGATCCTCATCAGCAACTACCAGGCCGAGTACGGCCGGATGTCGGCATCCAACCTGGAGGTCGTCACCAAATCGGGCACGCGCGACTTGCACGGGCTGGCTTCCTCCTTCAAACGCCATGAGCAGTTCAACGCCGGCCACTTTTTCGATAACCGTCTGGGACGCTCCAAACCCATCTACCGCTACAACGTGTACAACTACAACCTCGGCGGCCCGGTTGCCGTTCCGGGCGTGTTCAACACCGGCCGCGACCGGGCTTTCTTTTTCTGGGGGCAGGAATTCTGGCCCTCCAGTTCCGGTCTCACCGTGATGCGGACCATGCCCACCGAACTGGAGCGCGCCGGCAACTTCTCGCAGTCGCTCGACCAGGGCGACCGGCTGATCGTCATCCGGGACCCCTCCGCCAACCAGCCCTTCCCGGGCAACATCGTGCCCGCCAGCCGGATCGACCGCAACGGGCAGGCGCTTCTGAGGGTGTTCGACCTGCCGAACTTCTTTAACCGCTCCATCTCCCGGGGTGCGTACAACTATATCCACACCCAGACCCGCCGGACGCCGGAGCGCACGGATACGCTGAAGATCGACTACAATCTGACGTCCAACCATCGCGTGGCCGCGACTTACTCCGGCTACTACGCGACCACCGAGGGGTACGCCTTCAGCGGCGCCAACTCCAACTGGCCGCAGATCAAGGGCAATTACAAAAGCCCGACCCGCACCATCGGCACGCGCTACACGGGCGTGCTGTCTCCCAGCGTGATCAACGAGGTCCATGTGGGCTGGCTGCACCGCGACGAGTCCAACGAAGTCGATCCCGACACTCTGGCGCGCAACCAGCGCGATAAGATCGGATACACCGCCGGCCAGTTTTCCCCCGGCATCAACCCGCTGAACCTGATCCCCAACGCGGCTTTCGGCGGCGTCGTGAGCGCACCGACGCTTTCTTTCGATGGCCGTTTCCCGTACGACTTCTTCCAAAACCTGGTGAACATCGACCAGAAACTCACCGTCATCCGGGGCGCGCACACCTTCAAAGCGGGCGTTTACGTGGAGTACTTCGACCGCAATATGCCGGTGCAGGGGCTGCTCTTCAACGGTGAGATCGACTTCGGCCGCAGCGCCACCAACCCCCTCGACACCGGTTACGCGTTTTCGAACGCCATGTTGGGGGTCTACAACACCTACTCCGAGGCATCCGCCAAACCGCGCATGCACACCCGGTCCTGGACCACCGACTTCTTCGTGCAGGACAACTGGAAAGTGAATTCGCGCCTGACGCTGGACATCGGCGCTCGCATCCAGTGGCTGCCCTGGATCTATGACCGCGACGACCTGATCGCCGGCTTCGTCCGGGAGAAGTACGATCCGGCGCGGCGCGTCTACCTGCTCGAACCGGCGCTCAACGCGGCCCGGCAGCGGGCCGCCCGCCATCCGGTCACTGGCGAGTTCTACTCGGC
>CAKZVG010000229.1 GCA_937921835.1 uncultured Bryobacteraceae bacterium
GCCGCCTTCCGGAACTCTTCCAGCACGGCCCCGGAGTCAACGCCCAGATAAGCCGCCACGTCGTTGGCAATGGCCAGCCGCTCCAACCGGTCCGGCATCTTCTGAATGGCCGGCAGCAGCGTCTGAAACGCCGCCATGCGGCCTTCCGCCGTGCGGGTGTCGAAGCGCGCGCGGGCGCGCCCGGCCAGCCAGTGGAAGTAGCCCTCGGCCGCCGCCAGCTTCGCGGCGTAGCCCTCGGCCCCGAACTGTTTCACGTACTCGTCTGGGTCCAGGCCGCCGTCGAGCGAAAGCACGCGGATGTGCATCCCCTCGTCGAGCAGCATCTCGATGGAACGCTCGGCCGCCCGCGCCCCCGCCGCGTCGGGATCGAAGT
Source organism: uncultured Bryobacteraceae bacterium (assembly GCA_937921835.1). Taxonomy (GTDB): domain Bacteria; phylum Acidobacteriota; class Terriglobia; order Bryobacterales; family Bryobacteraceae; genus CAKZVG01. Next base: position 374 of record CAKZVG010000229.1, read on the forward strand.
TCACCACGATATTGCGCGAGTGCCGCCCGAGCGAGCGCACCTGCCCGGTGGTCAGCGCCGTGCCGCAGCTTGCCACCACTTCGCGGATTCCGCTCGCGTACACCCCGATGACGTCCATGTAGCCTTCCACCAGGATGCCGCGCCCGTTGTGGCGGATGCCCTCCTTGGCGCGGTGCAGATTATACAGCACGGCGCTCTTGCGATAGATGGGCGTCTCGGGCGAATTCAGGTACTTGGGCTCGTCGCCCTCAGCCAGCGCGCGGCCGGCGAAGGCGATCACCTTGCCCGATTCGTTCTGGATGGGGAACATCAGGCGGTTGCGGAAGCGGTCGTACATGCCGCCGCCCTCCTGGCGCTTCAGCGCCAGCCCCGAGGCCTCGATCTGCTCGTTCCCATACCCGGCTTCCTGAAGGCGCTTGAGCAGCCACTGCCCGGAGCCCGCCGCGTAGCCCAGCCGGAACTCGGCCAGCATGGCCGGGCTGACGCCGCGCCGCGCCAGGTAGGCGCGCGCCTCCGCGCCCGCCGGGGATTGGAGCGCCGCAGTGAAGGCTTTGGCCGCCAGTTCGTGCATCTCCTGAAGGGCCGCGCGCAGCTTGGTTTCGGCGTCCGAGTACTCGGCCCGCTTGGGCATCGGGATGCCGTAGCGCTCGGCCAGCGTGCGCAGCGCCTCCGGAAAGGTGAGCCCCTCGATTTCCATCACGAACTTGATCGCGTCGCCCTTGGCCTGGCAGCCAAAGCAGTAGTAGAACTGGCGCGCCGCGTGCACCGAGAAGGAGGGGGTCTTCTCCTGGTGGAAGGGACACAGCCCGGTGTAGCGCGGCCCGCCCGCCCGCTTCAGAGGCAGGTACTCGCCGATCACCTTGACGATGTCGATCGACGCCTTAAGCTGCTCGACGAACTCCATGCGATGGGGGCACTTTTAATTGTAGCGGGCGCGCCGCCTGTCAAGCCGGGAGGGCGTCGGCCAGGCGCAGCGCTTCGAGGTAGTGCCGGTTGATCGCCCCGGGCTCGGCATCGACGCGCCGCGAGAGCCGGATCAGCCGCTCCCAGTCTCCCCGCTCGCAGGCTTCGGCCAGCGCCAGCGCGACGCAGTGTTCGTTGCCGCAGCCGGGCGCGAGGAGCGCCTGGCGGACCGGCTCGGAGACCGGAATGTGCGCGATGAGTTCCTCGGCGCTGCAATCGAGCAGAACGTCCATGCGCGACAGCATGCCCAGCAGGAAGAACTCCGCCGCCCGTTCCTCGAAGCCGGTCTCGCACGCCACCGCCTCCAGCAGGTGCGCGCGCACCACCGCGCCGGTGACCAGCTCGCGCGGCTTGCCCGCGCCCAGGCCCGCCATCGTCACCAGCTTGGCCCAGCGCCGCAGTTGCCGCTCCCCGGCGAGGACCATCGCATGCCGGATGCTGGCCACCGGCGAACGCAGTTGAAAGGCGGCCGAGTTCACGAAACGGAGCAGCTTGTAGACCAGGCCGGCCTCGTCCCGGATCAGCTCCTCCAGGCGCGCGAATTCCAGTTCCGGCTGCTCCAGCTCGGCCAGCAGGCGCAGCAGGCGCAGCTTGTTGGCCGGGATGTCCTTGCGGCGGACGATTACGGGCTTGGCGAAGAAATACCCCTGAAAGAGATCGTAGCCCAGCTCGCGCGCCGTCCGGAACTCTTCTTGCGTTTCCACCTTTTCCGCCAGCAGGCGGAGCTTTCCGCGATAGCGTTTGGCCAGTTGGCAGCGCGCCGCTTCTCCGGCCAGCAGAAAGTCGACCTTGAGGATGTCGGCCAGTCCGGCCAGCGGCTCCAGCTCCGGCGCCCCGGTGTAGTCGTCCAGAGCCAGGCGGTAGCCCCGCTCCTTGAGCGCGCGGCAGTGGGCGATCACCTCGGGCGTCGGACGCACGGTCTCAAGCAGTTCGATCACCACGCGCTCCGGCGGGAGCACCGCCGCCAGGCTGTCGCCGATCAGACCTTCCGGGAAATTGATGAAGGCCGGCTTGCCGCCGGTGACGTTCTCGAGGCCCAGCGAACACAGCAGGTTCGCCAGCACGGTGCCGGTGGCGCTTTCGGCGTCCGATCCGTCGAATGCCTCGGCGCCCGCGGAGCGGTAAAGCAGTTCGTAGCCGTAGACCTGCTGCCGTGCGTCCAGGATTGCCTGCCGCGCCAGCAGAACCTCGGCTGCGTTCTCGACCGGCGTCATGCTCTTAGCCTTATCGGCAGAAAGCGCAGGGAGCACCAATGGCGGTGCAAAACCGGGCCACGGACCCGCGCTGCCGGGGCGCCCCGGAGCTGGGCCTCAGACCCGCGCCCGGGCAGCCTTCCAGCCCGCCTCGAGCACCTTCCGCATGCGCCCGAGGGTTTCCGCATGCCGCGCCTCGCGCGCCAGGTTGGTGTACTCCCTGGGATCGGTCTGGTGGTCGTAGAGTTCCTCATCCGGGTGCGGCCCGCTCCAGCGGATGTAGCGGTGCCGTTCCGTCACCGCCGCCCGCCCCACGATCCCGTTGGGCGCCGTCACCACGCTGAAAGCGGCCGCTTTCCACGCCCGCGCCGGATTGCCGAGCAGCGGCGCGAGGCTCTGCCCTTCGAGCTCCGCGGGCAGCTTCAAGCCACCCAACTCGGCCACCGTGGGGTAGATGTCGACGAACTCCACCAGGCGCCGGCAACCTTGGCCGTTGCCCTTCCGCCCCGGAGCGGCGACGATTAGCGGCGCCCGCATCGATTCCTCGAAAAGGCTGCGTTTATGCCAGCGGTGATGTTCGCCGAGATGCCAGCCATGGTCGCCCCAGAAGACCACCACGGTGCGCGCCGCCTGCCCGGTCTTCTCAAGCGCCTCGAGGACGCGCCCCACCTGCCAGTCCATGTAGGAGGCCGAGGCGTAGTAGGCGCGGATGGCCTCCTTCTTGTCGGTCTCACTCATGCCGCCCATATCGCGGGCGCGGGTATTGATGGCGATTTCGCTGGCCAGCGGAATGTCGTCGAGATCTCCCGGCGGATTCACCACCGGCTCGATCGAACCCAGCGGATAGAGATCGAAGAAGCGCGCGGGCGCGACGTGCGGCAGGTGCGGGCGTAGGTAGCCGAGGCCCAGAAACCACGGCCGGTTCCGGTTCTTCGACAGCGTCTCGATCGCGATTTCGGTGGCCCGCTCGTCGGCCTGGTCCTTGCCGTCGCCCTCGAAGGCCACGTATTCCCAGCGGGCGCGCTTGCCGGCGGTGATGTTGCGCCCTTTCCCCGCCGTGTGCTGCTCCTTGCCGGGCGGGCTGATGGCGATATCCCAACTCGGCGGGTCGTCCCACTTGTCCGTCCCCACCGAACCGGGCACGTCCATGTGGTACATCTTGCCGGCGCGCACGGAAAGCCAGCCGTTGGCGCGGAACAACTGCGGCAGCGTGACGGCGTCCGGCAGCGTGTCACGCACCGCCATCTGGTTGTCGAAGACGCGCGTCGTATCCGGCCGCAGGCCGGTCAGCAAGGAGACCCGGCTGGGGCCACAGACCGGGTACTGGCAATAGGCGCGGTCGAAGCGCACCCCGCGCGCGGCCAGGCGATCTAGGTTGGGCGACTTCACCAGCGGGTGCCCGTAGCAACCGAGGTTGTTGTTCATGTCGTCGGAGGCGATGAACAAGACGTTGGGACGCACGGCGGCCGAGGACTTCCGGCCCAGCAGCAAAAAGGGCGCCGCCAGCGCACCGGCCGCGAGCAGCGAGCGGCGGGAAACGGTCACGGCCGGCCGGCCGCCCCGGTGAGTTGGATCGCGATCTCGACCGCGTCCCGCACCAGCTTCTCGCAACGCTGCTCGAACAGATTCTG
>CAKZVG010000230.1 GCA_937921835.1 uncultured Bryobacteraceae bacterium
GGCGCGGCGGGTGCGGTTCCTTTCCTCGCGGGTTTGCACGCGGCCGTGGCCACGCTGGTGGCGGTCAACTTCGGAGCCGGCGTGTGGATTGCGATGTACCTCACCATGGCGCAGGAGGTCTCCGCCACGCACGTCTCGACCGCGGCGGGCCTGCTCGGTGGCTCGGGATCGCTCGCCGGGGCGTTTCTGATGCGCCTGGTCGGAGTGGTGACGCACCAGCGCAACAGCTTCATCATCCCCATGTTCGGCGTGACCGTGGCTGCCGCGCTGGCGGCGCTGGCCGGGCTGGCGGTGGTCCGCGGCCGGAATGCGCTCCGGCCGGAGGCGGCTGCCAGGGTTTAGTTTTGCGATATCTTGAGGAGAGCACTATGAGCGACACTTACTTTCACCGGGTCCAGCGGCAGACGCCGACCATGTTCTGGATCAACAACCCGACGCGGGAGGAGGCCGATCTCGCCATCGCCGCCGGCGCCATCGGCTGCACCTGCAATCCGTCCTTCTGCCAGAAGATGATCGACCATCCCAAGGAAGGTCCGTACGCGCTGGCGATACTCGAGCAGGTGCTGAAGGAGACCGGCGACGACAGCGAGGCGCAATCGCTGTTGCAGCGGCGGCTGGCCGCTCCGATTCTCGAGAAGTTCCTGCCGCTTCACCGCGTGCGCCCGCGGCGCGACGGCTTCGTGAGCTTGCAGGGCGACCCCATCCGCGAGGAAGACCCCAAGGTCATCCTGAGCGAGGCGCGCGCCAACCGCGCCGTGGCGCCCAACGTCTGCATCAAGATCCCTTGCACCAAGGCGGGTCTGGCGGCCATGGAGACGCTGATGGCCGAGGACACCCCCATCAACGCCACCGAGATCATGAGCGTGGCGCAGGTGATCAGCCTGTGCGAGACCTACGAGCGCGTGGCGCGCGAGACCGGCAAGCGTCCGGTGCTGTTCGCCTCGCACATCGCCGGGATCTTCGACGACTATCTCGCCCAGTATGTCGAACGCAACCGGATCGAGATCTCGAAGGACGTCCTCTGGCAGGCGGGTCTCGCGGTGGCGCGCAAGGTCTACCAGGTGATGCAGGAGCGCGGCTACAGCGCCATCTTCATCGCGGGTGGGGCGCGCGGCTTGCATCATTTCACCGAAATGGTGGGCGGCAACCTGGTGGTCACCATCAACTGGCAGGGAACGGCGGACAAGCTGATCGAGAGCGATCCGCCGGTGGTGTCGCGCCTGTTCAATCCCGTGCCGCACCGGGTCATCGACGAACTCATCGAGAAGATCCCCGACTTCCGCCAGGCCTGGGAGGAGGACGGCTTGACGATCGACGAGTATGGCGAGTTCGGCGGCGTCGAGCATTTCCGCCACATGTTCATCTCGAGCTGGAAGCGGGTGCTTGAGATCGCGCGCGCGCGCCGCGGGGCGGCGGCCGCCGTCTGAAGCGGCGCGCTAGGCCGCCGGCTGCTGCTGCGTCAGGCAGTGCAGCGTGCCGAAGCCGAGCACCAGATCGACGGCGTGAATTCCCACCACCGGGCGCGGGTGGAACAGTTCGCCCAGAATGCCGAGCGCGGCGCGGTCGTTGGGATCGTTGAAGGTCGGCACAACGACGGCCGCGTTCGCGATATAGAAGTTCGCGTAGCTGGCAGGGAGCCGTTCGCCGTCGAAGTGCAAGGGCGCGGGCATGGGCAGCGCGATCACCTCGGGACGCGAGCCGTCTTCGAGCCGCAGATCCTGAATCCGCTCCCAGTTTTCCGCCAGCGGACGGTAGTTCGCGTCGCGGGGGTTGTTCTCGCGGATCAGCACCAGCGTGTTGGGATTGACGAAGCGGCACAGGTCGTCGACGTGCCCGTGCGTGTCGTCGCCCGCGATGCCCGCTCCGAGCCAGAAGATGTTGGACACGCCCAGGTTCTCGCGCAGGGCGATTTCGAAGCCCTGGCGGCCCAGTCCCGGGTTGCGCGCCTGCTTGCGCGGCGAGAGATAGCACTCTTCGGTGGTCAGCAGCGTGCCGCGCCCGTTGACTTCGATGCCGCCGCCTTCGAGCACGAAGGCGCGCCCGCCGGCGCGGGCGTGGAAGAGACGCTTGCCGAGCAGCGCGGCGGCGGTTTCCGGCACGCGCCGGTCCTTGCGCCAGTCCGGGTACCTGGCCCAGGCGTTGAAGTGGAAGTGCACGATGGCGGTTTCCCGCCGGGGACGGCGGCGGCGCACGAAGATAGGGCCGCTGTCGCGCGTCCAGCCGCGATTGGTGGGGTGCAGGACGAACTCGACGCGCTCCAAGGGGGCGCCGGCGCGGCTGAGATAGCGCGCCGCCAGCTCCCGCTCGCGCGGGGAAGCGACCAGCATCCGCACCGTTTCGCCGGGCGCGATTTTGCGGACGATCTCGCCGTAGACCCAGCGGATGGCGTCGAGCTTGCCGGGCCAGTCGGTGGCGTTGTGCGGCCATCCCAGCCAGGTGGCCTCATGCTTGTCCCACTCGGCGGGCATGGAAAAACCCAGCGCGGCGGGTGTTCGCTGGTCCTCGATTCGCGCTTCCGGCATCACCGAAGAGGGTAGCGTCCGCGCGCCGCCCGTGTCCAGGCGCGCCGCCGCCGCGCCAGGAAGTAAACTGGAAGCTGATCCCCGACATGGCAAAGAAACTGCACACCGCACACCGCCGCTACCGCGAAGATCTCTCGGAGATGCCGGACTGGCTTAAGAAGAAGAAATGCCCGAACCGGGACAAGTACCTTTCCGGCCCGCGCATCCTGCCCAGGAACATCCGCGGCAAGG
>CAKZVG010000231.1 GCA_937921835.1 uncultured Bryobacteraceae bacterium
TGTTGTCGCCGAAGGTATTCCACGAACTGCGCCCGGACGTCAGATACAGCGGCGCGCCGGAAAACACGTTGAAGACGAAGCCGAATTGCCAGCGCTCGGCGAGCCGCGACAGCACCCCGTTTCCGGAGTTGAGAAACCGGCGGCCGGGACCGAAGGGCAGCTCGACGGTGCCGCTGTTGCGGATGATGTGCGTGCGGTGGAAGTCCATCAAGCGTTTGTCGAGCCGCCAGTTGCGCAGGTCGCGATAGCTGTCGATCATCTCCTCGCCCGCGCCTTCCTCTTCGCCCAGCGCCTTGCTCCAGGTGTAGTTGCCCTGCCAGGTCCAGCCGGCCGAGAAGCGCTTGCTGACTTCGGCCTGGAAAGAGTTCCAGGTCGAGCTAGCGACGTTGCCCGTCAGGCGCGCGGAGGCGAACTGGGGGTTGGCGGTGATGAAGTTCTCCGGAAATCCGGCCCGGCGCGGCAGGCCGCCGCGCGCGCCCGTGTAGGACGTGGTGGTGTTGAGCCAGTTCGCAAAGCTGGCCACGTTGTGAAAAGCCAGGTAGCTCTGGGTGGTGGAGTTGAAGCGCACGGCGTCGGAACCGGTGATCCGCTGGCCGTCGACGCGCCCCAGGCCGGAGACGTTAATTCCGCTAAAGACGCGGTCGAGCAGCGGCGCGTGCCCGCCCGCCTGCGTGGTTTTGAAGGCTTCCAGGATGCCGTTTTCGAAGATGATCTGTTCGTTGATGTCCAGCCCGCGCACCAGCCGCGTGCCTTTGCTGCCGGCGTAGCGCAGTTCGAGGATCGTATTGCGGGCGATCTCCCGTTGAATCCCGAAGCTCCAGTTCTGGATGTAGGGGTTGCGCAGGTTATCGTCGAAGGCGCGGACGGTCTGCGAGCGGTCCGTCAGCGGCACCAGGTCGAGCGGTTTCCCGAGCGGTTTGAGGGGCAGCGCCACCGACGCCAGATTGAGATGGTTGGCGGAGTTGAAGATCACCCGCTCGCGCAGTCCCGGCTGGTCGCCCGAGACCACGTCGACGATGCGCAAGGAGTTGCGCTCGTAGGAAATCGAATAGCCCATGCGAAGCACGGTGCGGCGCTGAAACCAAGGCAAGGCCCAGCTCAGGCCCGCGGCGGGGCCGAAGTTGTTCCAGTCGTCGCCATGGATTTTGCGCGACGGGTTGGGGCTTCCCGGGCCGACGATTTCGACGCGCGTCAGATCGCCCGCAAGCCGCCCCGGCTGGTAAAGATCGCCGAAGCCGCGCCCGGAGATGCCGAAAAGGGAGCCCGAGCCTCCCGCCAGCGCCGCGGTGCGGGCGTTGCGGTCATACGGCACCCCGTAGAACTCCCAGCGCATGCCGAGGTTCAGCGTCAGGTTCGGGCTGAGCTTGAAATCGTCCTTGAAGAACATGGCGATTTCGCGCCGTTTCCAGGTGCGCTGCTTCACTTCGCGCGGAAGGAAGACGGGGTCGGGCCCGCCGGGCGAGTTCAGCGTCTGGCTGATCTGCGCCAGCGACCCGCTCAGGTTGTTGAGCAGGCTCTGCGCGGCGGCGAGATTCTGGCCGATGCCGGCGATGTTGTTGAGGTTCTGAATGCTCGAGGATCCGGTGCCGATGGTGGCGCGCGGCATCACGTCCGTCGAGTTGAAGCCGTTGGTGGAGCTGAAGCGAATCTCGAAGCCGCCTTTGAAGGAGTGCCGCCCGCGGATCCAGGAGACGTTGTCGGTGAACTGGTAGAGCGGCGAGATGCGCCCGACCGGGTTGTCAGCTTGATTGATCGGATCGGCGATGCCGTCGAAGACGATGACGTAGGTCTCCTCCCCAACCCGCGGCAGCAGCTTGCCGTTGTCGCCCACTTCCCACCCGTTGTAAAAGCGCAGCCACGGGCGCAGCGAGCCGAAGCGAAATTCGTTGAGCAGGTTCGAGCGTAGGGTGGACCAGATGTTGAAGGTCGCCAGCCGGTCGCGGTACACCGTCTCGCCGGCCGGTGTGCCAGGGAAGCGCGATTCGGACCAGCGGTTCTTGTTGGCCTGGTTTTCGTGCGTGTAGGTGGCGGCAAAGCGGTGGTAGGAGCTGAGGTTGTGATCGATCTTGAGGTTGAATTGTCGCAAGTTCTGCGAACTGGGGCGCTGCCAGGTGTAACCCGCCGTGTTCAGCCCGTCGCCGCTGCGGAAGTTGTTGGGCAGCGGCGTCAGATCGATCATGCGCTTAACGATGCCGGTGGGGTCGGGCGTCATGCGGTTGGGGTCCCGCCCGAACAGGCGCACCGACTGAAGCTGGGCGTTCGACCCCGGCGGCGGCAGCGGCTCACCATTGAGATCCACGGTGGGGAGGGCGGCGACGGCGTTGCCGTTGCGAACGTTCGGGAAGAAGCGGAAGATGCCTTCGCGCGCGGGCGCGGTGAGAGAGATGTTGGTCACTGCGGTGCGCTGGCGGATCCGCTGTTCCTCATACAGAAAGTGGAAAAAGGTTCGATTGCGAACGATGGGACCGCCAATCCGGCCGCCGAATTGATTCCGGATGAGCGCGTTGCGGGGCGAAAAGGGCTGCCCCGTCGTGGGGTCCGCGCCGCGATAGTTGTTGAACCAGGTGTTGGCGTTGAGCACCGTGTTGCGGTGCGCCTCGAAGACGCTGCCGCGGAAACGGTTGGTGCCCGAGCGTGTCAGCATCTGGATCTGGCCCGAGCCGCGGCCGAGCTCGGCGTCGGCGGGCGAGGTGATGATGCGGAACTCCTCGATCTTGTCGACGGTCAGGAAGATGGGCGAGGAGATGCCCTGGTTGAGGCGCTGGTCCTGGATGTTCACGCCGTCGAGCGTGATGTTGGTGGCGCCGATGCGCGAGCCGGCGATGTTGTCCTCGTACAAACCCGCCTGGGTGTAGGTGAGGCTGAGGGCGCTGCGCGCCGGCAGCGGCAGATCGGTAATCCGGTGCCCGCTCACCATGCCGCCCACCGAAGCGGTGTCGTAACCCAGCAGGTTCTCGGCGCTGGCGCGCACCTCCACTGTTTCGGCCAGCGAACCAACCGTGAGCGCCAGGTTCAGGCTGAGCCGGCCGCCGATCTCCAGTTGCACGTCGTCGTAGCGCAGGGTCTGAAATCCCTGCTTTTCCGCCGTGACGCGGTAGATGCCCGGCGCGAGCGAGGGAAAGACATACACTCCCGAGGCGTTGCTTTCCGTCTTGTGGAGAACGCCGGTCGCCACGTGCAGGG
>CAKZVG010000232.1 GCA_937921835.1 uncultured Bryobacteraceae bacterium
GCCGGGACGGCGTCGAGCAGGTACTCCGGAATCCCGGCCGGGCGCGGGCGGCCGCGGTAGTAGCTCGCTTCGAGGTGCGCCTTGAGCGCCTCCCGGGCGTCCGGCCGGCACAGCGCCACAACGCAGCCGCCGAATCCCGCGCCGGTCAGCCGCGCGCCCGCGGCCCCGCCCCCGCGGCAGGCTTCGGCCAGCTCGTCCAACTCCCCGCAGCTCACTTGCAGATCCCCGCGCAGGCTGGCGTGGGATTCCAACATCAGCCGCCCGAACTCCTCAAAAGCGCCCGCCCGCATCGCCGCCACCGCCCGCTCCACGCGCGCGCCCTCGGTGATCACGTGCCGGAGCGGGGCGCGCAGCGCCTCCGGCAGCGCGGCGGCGGCTTCGAGCACCTCCTCCGCGCCGCGCCGGGCGAGCAAGTCCGCGTACCGCCGGATGCCCCGCTCACCGAGCCGCGCCGCCACCTGGTCGCGCGCCTCGGCCGTGCTACTGTGGACCGCGTTATAGCGCTGGCGCGCCTCGGCCGACTTCGGCGCCGTGACCAGGCTGTGCGCAATCACGAAGGCCCACCCGGAGGGCAGTGGAACCGGCTGGGGGCGCAGCGGGAAGAAATCCAGCTTGAGCGCGTGACCGGCGCGCGCGCACAGGCAGACGGCCTGATCCATGCCGCCGCCCTGCGTGCCGACGTAGCGTTCCCCGCGGGCAAGCAATTCGGCCAGCTCCACCGGATCGAGCGCCGCGCGGCCCGCCGCCAGCAGCGCCAGCGCGCAAGCAACCACCAGCGCGGAGGACGAACTCAGCCCGGCGGCCGGAGGAATGTCACCCCACACCAGGGCGTCCATCCCGGCCAGGTGTCCGTACTCCAAGGCCAGGGCTTGCGCGGCCGCCTTGGCGTAGTTGCCCCAATCGCCCTGTTCGAAGGGAGCGATCTCGCGGCTGACGGAGAACTCGCGCGCCGGGAACCCGTTCGCGCTGGCGAGGCGTACCACTCTGTCCGCGCGTGGGCGGAAGAGAAGGCGGATCTCCCTTCCGATGGCCATCGGCAGCACCGGCAGACCATGGTAGTCGGTGTGTTCGCCGATCAGGTTGACGCGTCCGGGCGCACGCAAGGCGAGCGGATCGGGTCCGGGTCCATAGAGTTCGTGGAACCGCTCAAACAGAAAGGCGTTCATGGCGCGCCGGCGGCCGGGACGGGACGTGGCGTCGCGTCTCCATCCACCTGGCCCGTCAACCAGAGTAGCGCGCCTTCGAGCATGCGCTGGAAGCGCTCGTCCTTCCAGACCTCGTCCGGATGCCCCAGGGCGGTGTAGAAGACCCGGCCGGAGCCGTAGTGGTGGCACCAGGCGAGCGCGAAGTCGCGGTCGGCGCGCTTCACTCCGGGGGCGTTCAGATCGACCGAAGACGGATCGAGCCGCAGCAGCACCCGTACCCGCTCGCGCGAAAACGCCCGGAACTGGTAGATCTCATCGGCGATGCGGAAGGTCTCGGGCAGATGGCGGGTGGCGGGGTGCGCCCGGTCCTCGGTGATCACGGTCACCGCTTGCGCCCAGGGGTGGCCGTCGAAGATTCCGCCGATGAGTTCGCCATACTCCGGCCAGGAGTAGAGCGTGTCGGTGGCGCTGTGGACGCCGCCGAAGCCTTTGCCGCCGCGGACGAAATCGAGCAGCGCCCGCTTCTGCTCCGCCGCGAGCGCCAGTTCGCCGCTGGTGTTGAAGAACACTGCGTCAAAGGCCGCCAGCCCCTCGGGCGAGATCCAGCCCAGATCCTCGGTGGCGAAGACCTGCAAGCGCCCGGTAGCGGCCGCCACCCCGGCCAGCACTTCGCGCGAGAGCGGGATGCTGTCGTGCCGGTAGCCGGCGGTGTGCGTGACATACAGCACGCGCCGGCCGCATCCCGATAGCGCCAGCACCAACGCCAGCGCGAGTAGCATCCGCCGGGCCATCCGCTTTCCCCTCCTGTAAAGATTCTACCGGGCTGTGACCGGCGTCACCGGCCCGGATTCCCGCGGGAAGGGAAAATCGAAGGCGGATGCCGATGCCGGTTCTCTTTCTCCGTTTGCTCCCTTTGCTGGCCGCCGTCCCGTGCTTGCAGGCGCAAAGCGGGGGCATCCAGGTGAGTGGTTCTTTCCGCACGCGGCTTGAAGCCTGGCGGTGGTTTGAAAGCGCGGGCGAAGACACTTACGCCTACTCTGGCTCCCTGCTGCGCGTGGCCCTGGAGCAGCGCAACGCCACGCTCGACTGGCAAGTGGAGTTCGCCGCCCCGGTGTTGCTCGGCCTGCCCGGTAACGCCATCGCGCCCGGAGCGCAAGGGCAGCTCGGCCTGGGCGCCACCTACTACGCCGCGAACGGCGCTTCCCGCAACGCGGCCATGCTGTTTCTCAAACAAGGGTTTCTGCGTTTTCACGGCCGGGAGAAGGCGCCCCGGCACAGCCTGCGGGCGGGCCGACTGGAATTCATCGAAGGCGCGGAAACCACACCCGCGAACGCCACGCTGGCCGCCCTGAAGCGCGACCGCATCGCCCACCGCCTGCTGGGCAACTTCGGCTTTTCACACGTCGGGAGGAGCTTTGACGGCTTGGAGTATAAGTGGAATCGCGGTCCGCGCTCGAACCTGACGATGATGGCCGGGCGGCCCACGCGCGGCGTATTCCAGGTGGACGGCTGGGGCGGGCTGGATGCCGCAGTGCTGTATGGGGCGTGGACCCGGTCCATGCGGGCGCGGCAGGGCGCGGGCGAGTGGCGGCTGTTCGGCGTCTATTACGACGACTGGCGCGAGGCCGTGAAAGCCGACAACCGGCCCTTGCTCGAGCGGGCCAGGGACCTCGGCCGCATCCGCATTGGAACTTTCGGCGGGAACTACCTGCGTGCGGCCGAAACCGCCGCCGGCACTTTCGACGCGCTCCTCTGGGGAGTTCTCCAAGCCGGCGCCTGGGGCCGCCTGGACCATCGCGCCGGGGCCTTCGCGCTGGAAGGCGGCTGGCAGCCGCGCGCCCTGCCGCGCTGGAAGCCATGGCTGCGCGGCGGCTTCCAGTACGGAAGCGGCGACGGCACCCCGGCCGATTCGCGCCACGGCACGTTCTTCCAGCTTCTGCCGACTCCCCGCGCGTACGCCCGGTTCCCGTTCTACAACTTGATGAACAACCAGGACGCTTTCGGGCAGCTTTCGCTGCGACCGCACGGGCGGGTGGCGCTCCGGGTGGAACTGCACACCCTGCGTCTGGCCGCGCGCAACGACCTCTGGTATCTGGGCGGCGGCGCATTCCAACCCTGGAGCTTCGGCTTCGCCGGCCGTCCGGGCGCCGGGCGCAGCGCTCTGGCTACCGTCTTTGACACCAGCGCCGAAGTGGCGCTGAGCAAGCACGCCACGCTCGGCCTTTACCTGGCGAACGCCTGGGGCGGCGGCGTTGTTTCTTCCATCTACCCGCGCGGCAGTTCCGGACGCTTCGGCTTTCTGGAGCTGCTCTACCGGTTTTGAGCGGCCACGCCGGCGCAGCCTGCGGACCCGCCCGCCGCCTGGCGCGGGGCGGATAAGCCCCTCAAAGTAGGGGGGCGTATGCCCCATAAAAACCTAGAGAAGAACCTGTTTGTGGCGTTGCCGGGGCGTCCAATCTCCGGTAGAGTTTGTTTTCTGAACACGCACCATACTCTAATGGAAACTCCGCGGAGGTCCAATGCCCGAAGAGTGCGCGCCCGCTCCGGACGCGGATATTGAACGGATTCTGGTGGGACAGTCGGCCCGGACCCGGCAGGTTCTGCGGCTGATTCAGAAACTCGGCCGCAGCCGGTGGCCGGTATTGCTGTTGGGCGAGACCGGCACGGGCAAAGAGGTCGTCGCCCGGAGCATCCACAACGTTCTCGGGCAAGGACCGTTTGTCACCATCGACTGCTCGGCGCTGGTCGGGCCGCTGATGGAGAGCGAGTTGTTCGGCCACGTCAAAGGGGCCTTCACCAACGCCTTCGCCAACAAAACAGGGCTGATCGAAGCCGCCAACGGCGGCACGGCGTTTCTGGACGAGATCGGGGAACTGCCGCTCCAGTTGCAGGTCAAACTTCTGCGGTTCCTCCAGGAACACAAGATCGACCGCGTCGGGGGCCGGACGAGTATTGATATCGACACCCGCGTGG
>CAKZVG010000233.1 GCA_937921835.1 uncultured Bryobacteraceae bacterium
AGCGGCGCCGGCTGCTGGCGAGCCTGCGGGAGTGCAGGCCCGGCGGGGAGGTAGAGTTTCTGGAGGGGCTGGCGCGCGAGCCGGAGGACGGGCGGCTGAAGCTGTGGGTGACGCAGCGGAGCCTGTCGTTCCGGCGGAGCAACCGGGCGCTGTTCGAGCGAGGCTCGTATACGCCGGTGACGGCGCGCGGGAGGCGCCGCGAGCACGTGATCGGGTTCGCCCGGGCCTTCGGGCAGCGGGCGGTGCTGGCGGTGGCGGGGCGGTTCTTCCACTCGCTGGGCGCGGTTGGGGCCGGGGGACTGCACGCGGCGCTGTGGGAGGACACCGAACTGGTGCTGCCGCGCAGCGTCGCGGGGAGCCGGTTCCGGGACGCGCTGACGGGGCGGGAAGTGGCCACCGAGTGGCGGGAGCGCCGCTTTCACCTTGCGCTGGGGCGGGTGCTGGCGCCGCTTCCGGTAGCGCTGCTGGAGCGAGTGGAGGAGGCAGGACCGGCCGGCCGCTGATTCGCCGGGGGTTGAGAGCCTACGGGGAACAGACCGGCGGATCCGAGAAACAGCGCTCTAGGCAGAAGCCGCAGAGGAGACCGGCTTCGCCGAAGGCAGTTTGAGGGCGGACTGGGCGACGGCCAGGGCGAGAAGCGGGAAGTACTGCCGGTACAGGTGGTAGGTGAGGTAGAAGACGTTAGGGAAACCGGTGCCGGTGGTTTCATTCTCCTCCCAGGTGCCATCCGGGCGCTGACGCTCGATGAGCCAGCGCGCTCCGCGGCGGAAGGCGAGGGAGAAGACATCGCCGGTGGCGGCGAGGCCAAGCAGCGCCCAAGCGGTCTGGGAGGGGGTACTGACACCCGGCACAAAGCTGTGGCGGTCGTAGCTGGCGCAGGTTTCTCCCCAGCCGCCGTCGGCGTTCTGCACGGAACGGACCCAGTTGACGGCCCTTTCGAGGGCGGGTCTGGCCTCGTCGGCGCCGGCGGCGGCAAGGCCGCGCAGCGCGAGGAAGGTGCCGTAGATGTAGTTGACGCCCCAGCGGCCGTACCAGCTTCCATCGGGTTTCTGACTGGCGAGAAGGAACTGGACGCCACGGCGGATGGCGGGGTGATCCGGGGGGATGCCGCGGCGGGAGAGGGCTTCGACGACGCGGCCGGTGATATCGGGGCAGGTGGGATCGAGCATGGCGTTGTGATCGGCGAAAGGCACCTTGTTGAGGAGGGACCAGTTGTTGTCGACATCGAAGGCGGCCCAGCCGCCGTCGGAAGACTGCATGCCGAGGAGCCAGTTGATGGCGCGGCGCTCGACACGCTGCTGGCGGGCGGGATCGGAGGCTTTGGCGTGCTGGAGGGCGAGCAGGACCATGGCGGTATCGTCGATGTCGGGGTAATACTCGTTGGCGAACTCGAAGGCCCAGCCGCTGGGTTCAAGGTCGGGACGCTTGACGGACCAATCGCCCTTGCGGCGGATCTCCTTGTCGAGGAGCCAGTCGGCGGCGCGGGTGAGTTCGGGGGAGGGGCCGGCGAACTCGCCGAGGGCAAAGGCGGCGATGGCGGTGTCCCAGACGGGCGAGAAACAGGGCTGGAACTGGAGGCGGTCGGGGGTTTCAAGCAGGAGGCGGTCGAACTGGCGGACGGCGTCGATCAGGTCGGGGTGGTCTTCGGGATAACCGAGGGCGTTAAAAGCCATGATGGTGTACATCATGGCGGGGTAGATGGCGCCGAGGCCTTCGGTGTAACGGGTACGGTCGAGGATCCAGCGTTCGGCTTCGCGGATGGCGGCTTTGCGGACGTCCTTGATGCCGCGGCGCTCCCAGAGTTTGAGGAAGCGGTCGACGTAATGGAAGACGCGGGCGGCGGGGTCCTTCTTGGGCAGGGCAAAGCGCTTGCTGGGGTGGAGGAGTTCGTCGACGCGGATACCGCCGGGGGTGCGGCGGGTGCCTCCGATGGCCTGCACGATCGAGAGGGGGACGATGATGGTGCGGGTCCAGGAAGACATTTCGTAGAGGATGTTGCCGGGGACCATGACGATTTCGGGCGGCACGCTGGGGGCATATTGACGGGGGTACAGGTCGAACAGGCTGAAGTTGATCTTGGTGTAGCTGTTGCAGGCTTGCAGGCCGCCCAAGGCGAGAGCGCGTTCGCGGGCCCGGGCCATGAAGGGTTCCGAGGGTAAAACTCCGGCCATCTTCATGGCGGTGTAAGCGCGAACGGTGGCGTTGACCTCGGCCGGGCCGCCGGCGTAAATGTTCCAGCCGCCGTCGGGGAGCTGCCGGTCGCGGATGGCGCGGACGGCCTTGCGGATGCGGGGGAGAGTCGGCGGGTTCCAGGCGGCGCCGTTGGGCTGGTAGAGCCACAACTGGAGAAGGATATAGTCGGATTCGAGGGTGGCGTCGGCGGTGAGGTTGCCGCACCAGTATCCGGCCGGCGCCTGCATGGCGGAAAGGGCAGCAGCGGCCTTCCGGGAGGACTCGATGAGCGCCTCGCGCAAGGCGGCGGACTCGGCAAGAGCAGCGTGGCGCAGGACCTCGGGGCGGGATTCGGGCGACGGGGCGATCCAGCCAAAGGGTTCTTTCATTCAAACCTCACAGCAGTAAGAACTCGCGCGGACGGGCGCGCACCGCACAGCCCCTTGCGCCGAAGAAGAACGGGCCGGGGCGTTGCATCCATGCGGGTTTCCATTCCTTAGTTTAGCGGGGCGGCGGGTTGGAATTCAAGCAACGTTCACAACTTTGCCGCCGCGATAAATAACATACTTTCAGATACATGCAGATAGACTCCGGAACGGAAACGGGCCGCCGGATGTTACTCTTCAATCGGGCGGTGGAGGAAGTTGGAGGAATCAAGTGGCGACGACAAAGAAAGCGCGGAAGAGCGCCAAGTTGGGCGCCAGAGCGGGCAGCCGGAAACGTGCCGTGACAGCGGCAGACGGAGAAGCCGGGGAGGGCGGGACAGAAAGCAAGCAAGAAATCGTGCGCCGGTTACTGGCTCAGATCGAGACCAAGTTGAAGCACGAGACCGGGAAGGCGACGGTAGCGGATTTCATCCGGTTACTCCAGTTGGAGCGGGAGTTGTCCGAGGACGAAGCCAAGGAGGTCGTGGTGCAATGGGTGGAACCCGCTCCCGAACCCAGCGAAGAATAAAATACCAACCGCTGCCATCCCAGGCTAAGTTCCACGCACTGCCATCGCGATTCAAGGGTTTCTCAGGACCGATCGGGTCGGGGAAGAGCCAAGCACTCTGTCACGAGGCCATCAAGTTGGCGTACCTGAACCCGGGCAGGATGGGGCTGATCGGGGCGCCGACTTACCCGATGCTGAGAGATGCGACGCAGAGCACTTTGTTTGAAATACTCGACGGAAACAAGGTTCCATACGAGTTCAACAAGGCCGAGAACATGGTGACGATACGGGATACGCAGTCCCGGATCGTGTTCCGTTCGGTGGACGACTTCGACCGTCTGCGGGGGACGAACCTGGCGTGGTTCGGAGTGGATGAGCTGACTTACACGCCGGAGGAAGCGTGGCTGGTGTTAGAAGGGCGGCTGCGGGATCCCCAGGCACAACGGCTGTGCGGATTCGCGGTATGGACTCCGAAGGGCTACGACTGGGTTTACCGGCGGTTTGTCTCGAAGAAAGTAGAAGGATATGAAGCGGTAATCGCCCGGCCGCTGGAGAACCGGTTTCTGCTGAAGAAGATCCCGGACTTTTACGAGCGTCTGCGGTTAAGTTACGACGAGAAATTCTTCCGCCAGGAAGCGATGGGCGAGTATGTGAACGCGAGCGGAGGGCGAGTATATCCGGCTTTCGACCGCGAGTTGCACGTGAGTCCGGTGATCCTGAACCCACAGCGTCCGCTGCTGTGGGCGCTGGATTTCAACGTGAACCCGATGTGTTCGGTGGTCGCTCAGATCGACGACGGGGAAATCCGGGTGGCGGACGAGATCGTGTTGCACCGGGCGAGCACGTGGGACGCGTGCAACGAGTTCCAGGCGCGGTTTCCGGCGCACCGGGCGGGGCTGGTGGTGTACGGCGACGCGTCGGGCAATCACCTGCAAACGAGCGGCACGACGGACTACGAGATGATCCAGAGTTTCTTCCAGCGGATCGGATACGGGCAGGTAGACTACCGGATTCCGAAGGCGAACCCGGCGGTGCGGGAGCGGGTGATGCTAGTCAACGCGAAGCTGCGATCCGAAGATGGGACAGCGCGGTTCACGGTGGACCCGCGGTGCCGGGGACTCATCAAGGACCTGGAGGAAGTCACTTACCGGGCGGAGACTACGCTGATCGACAAAGACAGGGATTCGGCGTTGACGCACCTGTCGGACGCGCTCGGCTACCTGGTCTGGCAGGAGTGCCGGCCGCAACAGAGGATCGGATTCCGTCCGGAACGCCTGTTCTGAGGGGAATCCGGGAGATCGCGGGGGGCGTGGCGCCCCCCGTTTCTATTCATTCGGGAGTCGCGGACGTGAAGGAAATCGAGCGGGAACATCCGGAGCATTTGCAGCGGAAGGCGATGTGGAAGAAGTACCGGGACCTGTACGCGGGCGGGGAGCAGTTCGTGGCGAGCGCGGGGGAGTACCTGATCGCGCGGCACAACGAGCCGGCGGCGATCTACGGGGAGCGCCTTCAGCGGGTCTTTTACGAGAACTACATCGGTTCGATCATCGACTGGTACGCCGCGACGCTGTTCCGGCGGGAGCCGGTATTGACGTTCGAGGGGCCGAACGAACAGGGGAGGCGGTTTTTCGGGGAATTCGCCGAGGACTGCGACTTCAAGGGGACAGCGCTGAGCGACTTTTTCCGGGCGCGGCTGACGGACGCGTTGGTGAGCGGCAGCAGCCTGATCCTGGTGGACTTTCCGCGGCGGAAGAGCGCGGTGGCGACGCGGGCGGAAGAAGAGGCGGCGGGGCTGTCGCGGGCGTTTCTGACGGAGTACCGTCCAGAGGACCTGACGAACTGGAGCCGGGACGAGAGGGGCGAGTACGACTGGGTGGTGCTCAAGACCGCGGGGCTGCGAAAGAAGTCGATCGAGGGGGACTGGAAGCGGCAGACCCGGTGGCTCTACCTGGACCGGGAGCGGTACCAGCGATTCGAGAGAGACGACGACTCGGGCGGGGATCCGGTGCTGGCGGACGAAGGCTGGCACGCGCTGGCCAAGCAAGGTAGGGTTCCGCTGTTCGAACTGCGAATCCCGGACGGGCTATGGCTGATGAACAAGGCCGCGTTGCTGCAACTGGAGCACTTCAACAAGTCGAACGCACTGGCTTGGGGCATCACGATGAGCCTGTTCGCGATGCCGGTAATCTTCAGCGAGGGCAAGGTGGAGCAGAGGATGGGGGAATCCTATTATCTGCAACTGGGGCCCGGCGACCGTTTTTCCTGGACGGAACCGGAGGGGAAGGCACACCAGATCGCGGAAGAGAACCTGGCGAGACTGCGGGAGGAGATCTACCGGGTCTGTTACCTGATGACGCAGGCAGGCGGGCCGTTATCGGGGAATCCAGCGTCGGGGCTCAGCAAGCAGCGGGACTTCAGCGTCACGCAGGAAGTGCTGCGGGCATACGGGGACGCCGTGAAAGACACGCTGAAGAAAGTGTTGCGAGCGGTGAACGCGGCGCGCGAGGACGGGCTGACGGTGGACGTGGGCGGGCTGGACGAATTCGACATCGGGGATTTCAGCGGCGAACTGGCGGACGCCGAGCGGCTGCTGGCTTTGGGCGCGGGGTCGATGACCTTGCGGCGGGAGGTTCTGAGGAAGCTCGCCCACAAGTACCTGTGCGACACGCGGCAGGAGGTGAAGGACCGGATCTCGCAGGAACTGAGCGACTGGGTGACGCGCGGAGACAGCGGAGGGGGCGAGCGGGCCAGAGAAGAGTAGTCAGTTGAAAAGGAGAGCGGCATGGAGCAGAACAACTCGAGCAAGCCGGAAGGGCAGCTTCCGGAGCAGGATCTGCGAGGGATCATCCGGGAGGCAATCCAGGAATTCGCGCGCGGGGAACAGATAAGAACCGAGCCGGCGCTGAAAGCCGAATTGCTGGAGGAGCGCAGGCGGCGGGAACAACTCGAGCGGCGGATGAACGAGCTGAGCCAGGAGAACCGGCGGGCGCAGCAGCGGGCGGAAGAAGCGGAGCGGCAGGCGGCGATCCGGTCGGAGCTTCAGCGGCTGGGGGTGGCCAAGGTCGAGCTGGCGTTCCGGGCGGTGAAGGACGACGTCAAGCGGCTGGAGGACGGGCGGCTGGTGGCGCGGGGGCCGAACGGGGAAGTTCCGTTGAAGGAGTATCTCAACGAGTTTGTCCAGGAGAACCCGGAACTGATGCCGGCCCGGATTCCGGGCGGGACGGGGACGGTGGTGCAACGCCCGGCCGACGGCGGGGCGTTCGAGCTGGACAAGATCCGGCCGGGAATGACGGCGGAGGATCGGGAGGCGGCGCGGCGAGAGATCGCCCGGATTGCGTCGCAATCGCTGCGCGGCGCGTAGCGAGAACAGGGGCAATGCGGCCCGGCAGGAGAGATCCGGGGGCCGCGGCGGCGCAGGCCGCAGAAACAGCAGAGAGAGAAAGAAGGAGATCGTAATGGCAGCAATTACGTCGACCAACGTCGCGAACGCGATCGTCAAGCTGGTGGCCGTCGATGCCTTGCCGGCGCTGATGGGGAACCTGGTGATGGGGAACCTGGTGAATCGCGACTTCGAACCGACGATGGCGCAAGCCGGGGACACCGTGAACGTGCCGATTCCGCCGACGATGGTGGCGAACAACATCGCCGAAGGCGGAACGGTGACGACCCAAAATCCGAACCTGGGCAACGCGCAGATCGTTCTGAACACGCACGCCGAGGCGACCTTTCAGATTCCGGACGTGACGAAGGTGCTGGCGGTGCCGGACCTGTTGTCGCTTTACATGAAACCGGCGGTGGTGGCGCTGGCGGAGCGGATCGAGTCGGACCTGCTGGCGCTGGCGTCGCAGTTCACGGCCAACAACCCGGTGGGCACGGCTGGCGCGCCGATCACGGAAGCGGTGATCGACTCGGCCGAGACGGCGCTGTTCCAGGCGAAAGTCGCGGCGACGGAGCCGAAGTATCTGGTGGTGGACGCGAACGGGTACTCGGCGCTGCGGCAGATTCCGCGGTTCAGCGAGTACCAGACGGCGGGCGAAGCCGGGCTGCGAGCGCTGGTGGACGGCACGGTGGGAAAGATCAAAGACTTCTACGTGTTCCGGTCGCAGTTCGTGGCGAAGACGGGCAGCGGGCCGGTGACGACGCACAATCTGGCCTTCGCCCGCAACGCCATCGGGCTGGTGGTGCGGCGTCTGCCGATGCCGCTGCTGGGAACGGGCGCGGTGGCTGAGTTCGCCGAAGCGGGCAACTTCGGCCTGCGGATTCTGATGACTTACCAGCCGAACACGCTGGCGCAGCAGTTCACCGTGGACGTGCTCTACGGCTGCGCGGTCCTGCGGAACAACCATGGCGTGCAGGTGAGGAGCTAGCCAAGAGCATCCCGCCCGAGGCGGAGACGGGGCGGCGCCGCCAGCAGCGCGGCGCCGCGATCTCTCATCCGCCAGCCCGGGCGGGCCGGCCGGGAGCGCGAGGAGACGAGGATGAATCTAGCGGAGTTCTATCACAAGATCCGGCGCGTCGAGGCTCAGATCGAGGAGCCGTACG
>CAKZVG010000234.1 GCA_937921835.1 uncultured Bryobacteraceae bacterium
CGATCGGCTCCGCTATGTCGCGCAGTTCGGTCCAGTGCAGCCGGCTGCCGAGTTCGCTGTCCGACCCGGCGGCGAGATTGGATCCGCCCCAGACTTTGGGATGGTCTTCGGCCGCCTGGAACGCCTCGATCAGCTTGGGCACCTGGAAGACGTCTTCATCGTAAGGCGAGCCCCGGATGACGCTGTAGGTGTAGCGGCCGTTGGGACGCCGGCAGACCAGGCTGATGAGATTGGTGTGTCCGTCGGCGGCCAGGACCAGGCGCGAGTTGGGATCCCCTTTCTCGTCGGCCAGCACGAAGTCGTAGGGCGAGTTGTAGAGGATCTCAGGCTTGGCGGTGATGGGCGCCACGCCCGCCTTGCCCTGCAACAGCAGCAGCAGGCGGTCGCAGACCTGGCGGATGGTGCTGATCACCAGCGCATCGTCGCCTTGCCCCTTGCCGCGCATCCGCTGCTGGCGGTAGGGCTCGAAGACCCAGGTGAAGTGGTTCTTCTCGAGCTCTTCGAGTTTCACCGGGTAGAGTCCGCCGCATACGTCGATCTTGTTGTTGTACTGCACGATCCAGCGCAGCAGCGGGGCGCCCTCGGCGCGCTCGAGCAATTGATGGTACTCCAGCACGAACGCCGACAGGCAAACGTCCTGATCGGCATTCCAGACGTAGACCGGCACGGGCCGGCGGCGGCGCAGCCACTTCTCCATGAGACGCCCCTGCCGCACGGCGATGTAAGCCTGCATGGCAGCGCTCATGGTCGCTTCGCGGACCACTCCCGCGTGATGGTCGAAATGGACGTGGTGTCCCTGGTGCCCGGGTACGTCATCCACGACTTCCAGGCTGATGGAGTATTCCGGCGTCTCGCGCGTGAACTCGGCCCAGTTGTTAAAGCGCCTGGGTGGAACGCGCAAGATGATGTTCTGAAAGGCGTCGTCCATTCTCTCCCGGACGGTGAGAGCCGTCCGGCTCCAGTTTCCCCGGTTTGCAGGGTATCGCGCACATTGTGGCACTCCCGCGCTGGTGAGTCAACTCCCGCCGGCCCGCTCCTGGTTCCGCAACTCCTCGAGGACCTCGCGCACGATGCGGCGCAGTTCCTCCCGGTCAACGCCCGCCGCCGCGCCGGCGGGCCCTCCGTCGAGCGCCTTCAGGCGCATCAGCGGTTGCGCGATCCGCACCCCCTGCTCGCCGAAGCGCAGTTTGATCCGCCGGTTCATTTCGCGCCCTACCACCCACTGCCGGATGGGCAAGGTCTTGATGCGCATCTTCACCAGCACTCCCTCGGGGCCCAGCCGGTCCACGCCCAGCACGTCGAGGTCGTCCAGGATCATCTCTCCGTACTGCGGGCTGGCGCGCATCTCCGCCGCCACCTCGCGCACGATTCCGATCACCCGGTCGGTGTCTTCGCTGTAGTCCACCGGGATATCGAACACATAGTAGGAGTACTCGCGCGTCATATTGGACAGCGTGTTGATGGAGCCGTTGGGAAACACGTGCACGGTGCCATCGACGCCGCGCAGCACCGTGGTGCGCAAGTTGATCTCCTCCACCAGCCCGCCGGTGCCGTTAATGATCGCGACGTCGTTCAACCGGATCTGGTTTTCGATCAGGATGAAGATGCCGCTGATGACGTCCTTCACCAGGCTCTGCGATCCGAAGCCGATGGCCACGCCCACCACCCCGGCGCCCGCCAGGATGGGCGCGATGTCGAAGCCCACTTCGCGCAGCGACATCACCAGCGCCAGCAGCCAGATCAGAACCGCTCCCGTGCGCCGGAAGATGCCCGCGAAGGTGGCGGCGCGCTTTTCGAGTTCCACGTCCGGGCGTCCCGCGCCGCGCGTCATGACCTCCAGTGCATACAGGCGCAGCGCCTTCACCACCCTTTTAAGGACCAGGGTGAGGATGTAGGCGGCGGCGAACAGGATCAAAACGCGGAAGCCCTTCAGCGCCAGCGGCGGCAGCGAATCGAGAACCGGAGTCCACATCGGCGCCATGCTTTCATGGTAGCCGTTGCGGCCCGCCCACGGCCGCCGGTCCTTCGTGTACCATCGTGCTTTGTGGCATCCGCCGCACGGAGGCTCCCCGCAATGAAGCTCGCCATGATCCACACCGTGAGCTGGTACGGCCGGGCGGTGATCGAACCGTTCGCCAGGGACTGGCTGGTTCGCAATCCGGATGTCGAGGCCATCAACATCATGGACGATTCGCTGCTTTCCGAGGCGCTCGCCCAGGGGGGCCCCACGCCGCGGGTCTTGCGCCGGTTGGTGCTCTATGCGCTGGCCGCCGATGCCGCCGGGGCGGACGTCATCATGGTGTCCTGCACGACCATGGGCGACGGCACGCGCCTGGCGCGCCCGCTGCTCTCCGTCCCCATCTTCAACATCGACGAGCCGATGGCGCGCGAAGCGGTGGCCGCCGGCAGCCGCCTCGGCATTTTGGCTACCGTGCCCACCAGCGCTCCGGCGACGCGCAAGCTGCCCGAAGCCGAAGCCGTGCGCGCCGGCAAGTCCATCACGATCGAAACCGTCATCAACGAGCGCGCCTTCGATCACCTGCTGGCCGGGGAGATCGAGCAACACAACGCCTTGGTTCACGGCGAAATGGACGCCCTCGCCGGACGCGTGGACGCGATCGTGCTGGGCCAGATCAGCCTGGCGCGGATCGAGCATTGGGTGCGTGTTCCCGTATTTCAGGTGGGCCATTCCGGTTTCCGCGAGGCGCGCCGCCTGCTCGATGAAGCCGCGAAAAGGTAGCGACATGCGCGCCGTTACGGCATCCTTGAGCTTCCCTCACCGGCTTCTCGACCCGGCCCCAAGCCCGCCGCTCTCGGGCCCCGTGGCGGAGGCGGCGGGACGCGGCTTCGAACGGCTCGCGGGCGGTGTGCGGTGAAGCGCTACGCGGTTGTCGCGGGTTTGTTCGCGATGATGTTGATCACCTATATCGACCGGGCGGCGATCTCCTCGGCCGCGCTCGCGATTTCCGGTGACCTCGGGCTCTCCAATCAGGCCATGGGCGGGGTTTTCAGCGCCTTCGCCCTGGGCTACGCCATCGCGCAGGTGCCGGGCGGTTGGCTGGCCGACCGCTACGGCCCGCGCCTGGCGCTGGCGCTGGTGGTTGCGGTGTGGAGCCTGTTCACCGGCGCCACCGGCGCGGTACAGGGTCTGACCGCGCTGCTGGCGGTCCGCTTCCTGTTCGGCGTGGCCGAAGCGGGCGCTTTCCCTGGCGCGGCGCGGGTGGTCTACAACTGGCTCCCGGTGGCCGAGCGCGGGCGCGCCAACGGCATCATCTTCTCCGGTTCGCGGCTCGGCGCGGCGTTCGCGTTTCCGGCCATGGCTTGGCTGCTGGCGATCTGGAACTGGCGGACCGCCTTCTACCTGCTCGCCATTCCAGGGCTGCTCTGGAGCCTCGCCTGGGCGCTCCTGTTTCGCAACTACCCGGCGGGCGCGGCCTCCGGACCCGTGGCCGCGCGCGGCTCCGGCGGAGGTTTCCTTCGGGTCGTCCGTTCCTGGCCCATGGCGCTGGCCATGATCCAGTACTTCGCCGGAAACTTCACCTTCTTCATCTGCCTCACCTGGATGCTGCCCTACCTGCGCCAGACTTACGGACTGGATCCGGCGCGCGCAGCCGGCTACGCCATGTTGCCCCTGTTGATCGGCGCGTTGGCCCACTTCCTGGCCGGCTTCCTGATCGACATCGTGTTCAAGTCGCGGCACAGGGCCTGGTCGCGGCGTCTGCCCGGCGTGCTGGGGTTCTCGATCGCCGCCATCGGCATCGGCTCGCTGGCCTTCGCCCGTTCGGCGGAGATGGCCATCGCCTGTTTCACCCTGGGAGCCTTCGGCGCCGAGATGACCATCGCGCCGAGCTGGGCCTACTGCATGGACATCGGCGGCAAGAACTCGGGCGCCGTCTCGGGCGCGATGAACATGATCGGCAACTTCGGCTCCTTTGTCAGCGCCAACGCCTTTCCGTTCCTCGCCGGCCTGACGGGCACCGCCGCGGCGTACTTCGCCCTGGCCGCCGCGCTCAACGTCGCCGCCGCGCTGTGCTGGGTCCGGATGCGTTCGGTGGGTCAAGTCAAGGCCGTGTCATGAGACTGAAAGAACTGCGTTTGGAAGTGCTCGAAGCGAATCTCGAACTGGTGCGCCGGGGGCTGGTGATCTACACCTTTGGCAACGTGAGCGGGATCGCGCGCGAAGAAGGACTGGTGGCCATCAAACCGAGCGGAGTGGCTTTCGACCAACTCACGCCGGAGAAGATCGTGCTGACCGACCTGGAAGGGCAGGTGGTGGAAGGCGGCCTGCGGCCGTCATCGGATCTCGACACGCACCTGGTGCTGTACCGCGTTTTCCCCGGCATCGGGGGGGTCGCGCACACTCACTCGCGCTACGCCACCGCCTGGGCGCAGGCGGGGCGCGAGATCCCGTGCTTCGGCACCACCCATGCCGACTACTTCCACGGCGCGATTCCCGCCACCGGGCCGCTCACGGACGCGGAAATCGCGGGCGAGTACGAAACCAATACCGGATTCGCCATCGCGCGGCGCTTCGAAACGCTGGATGCCTCCGCCATCCCCGCGGTGCTGGTGTCCGGCCACGGGCCCTTCACCTGGGGCCGCTCGGCCGCGGACGCCGCGCGCAACTCGGTGCTGCTCGAAGAAGTCGCCGCCATCGCGTGGCGGACGCTGGCGCTCAATCCGAACGCGGCGCCCCTGTCGCGGGCGCTGCTCGACAGGCACTTCCTTCGCAAGCACGGGCCCGGCGCTTATTATGGCCAGGGTGGCGGCGGTCAGCGGCGGTAGTCGGCTCCCGCTTCGCTCCTCCGGCACGACTCCCGGAATTCGCGAAGCTGCGCCTTCATTTCCCTGGCCAGTTGCGGCAGTTCCTGGACGATGTTGAAGCGCTCGCCGGGATCGATGGCGATGTCGAAGAGCAGGTCCTCGGCGGCGCGATCGTCATCCAGGTACGAGAGGAACTTGTAACGGTTATCGATCAACGCCAGCGGCGGCGACCCCAGCCGCCCCTCCGCTTCCGCCGCGCCGCTGTCGGTGGTTTGGAAGGCGATCGGGCGCGGGCGTTCCGCCATCCTGCCGTCGAGCAGCGCGCCGAGCGGAATGCCGTCCAGCGGTTCGGGCTGCGCCGGGGAGCGAAAGGCGAGGATGTCGAGCACCGTCGGCAGGTAGTCCGACGTCGAACAAGGCACGCAAGTGGCGCGCGGCGAGCGGATACGGTCCGGCCACTCGAGCAGACCGGGCACCCGGATGCCGCCTTCGAACAGGCTGCGCTTGCGCCCGCGCAGCCCGCCCGCGGAGCCGCGAGTCCTTCCCTGCCGCGGGTGGCGCCCTTCGGGCCCGTTGTCGCTGGCGTACCACAGCATGGTGTTGCCCGCCACGCCGAGGTCGCGCAGTTCCTTGCGCAACCGGCCCATCTGTTCGTCCAGCGCCGTGATGCAGCCGTAGTAGTGCTGCTCGGCCTCGCTGAACCGGGCGTACATTTCCCGGTGCCGCGTCCCGGCGCGCACCGGTTCGTGCGGTGCGTGAAACCAGATGACGGCGAAGAACGGTTTCCTGGCGCGCGCGGCGGAGCGGAGGAAGGGAACGGCGCGGTCCATGATCACGCGCGAGGCGTCGCCCTCCAGGTTGTCCCTGGCGTACTCTCCGGGACCGGTCCAGAAGCGCGTCACAAACGGCTGGTCCTTCATCGGGTCCCAGGTGGGAACGGCCTGTTCGGTCGAGAAGCAGACGTCGAAGCCGTGCTCCCACGGCGGCGCGTATTCCTTCGTGCCGGGACCTCCGCGCCGCCCGTCCTTGATGTCGCGCGTGAGCGTACCGAGGTGCCACTTGCCGAAATGGCCCGTCGCGTAGCCGCGCGTCTTCAACGCTTCCGCCAGCGTGAACTCCTCGCTCTTGAGGCTGCCGATATTTGCGAAGTGAATTCCGTAGCGGAACGGATGCCGGCCGGTGAGCGCGCTGCCGCGGGTGGGCGAGCACACCGGGGCGCCGGCGTAGAACCGGTCGAAGCGGACCCCCGCGCCGGCCATCGCATCCAGGTTCGGCGTCTTCAGATAAGGGTGGCCGTTGTAGCCGGTATCGCCCCAGCCCTGATCGTCGGCCATGCAGAGGATGACGTTGGGCGGCCTGGCGGGTGCGGCGGCGGCGGAAACCCCGGCGCCGGCGAGAAATTCACGGCGGTTCATGGTTGTGCCTCTACTGTTTGAGCGGTGTCACCAGGAGTTTGCGGAACTCCACCTTGCCGTGGTCGCCCTGAAGCGAGACCGGCCCGGGAACCGCCTCGTTCCAGTCGTGCGCCATGGCGGTCAAGCCCTCCACTTCGCCCTGGTCAATCACCTTCTTGCCGTTGATGACCACGGTCACCTGCCGCCCGACCAGGCGGATGTCATAGGTCTGCCACTCGCCGGCCGGTTTGCTCGGGTTGAAGGCGGGCGCGATGCGGCTGTAGAGCGCCCCGTTGGTGTGGGTGTTGGGCGTCATGCCGTAGTCCTCGAGAATCTGCACCTCGTAGCGCCCGCGCAATCCGATCCCGCCGTTGGTTTTGGGGCCCAGGCGCACTTCGGCGTGCAGGTCGAAGTTCCAGAACTTCTTTTCCGAAACGAGGTTGTTCGCCTTCGGCTCGTTGGTCATGATGGCGTTCTTCACCTCCCAGCCGAGCGGGCGGTCCGGGATCATGGGCAGCCAGCCGGAG
>CAKZVG010000235.1 GCA_937921835.1 uncultured Bryobacteraceae bacterium
CGAGGGAACCCAGTTGCTCATCGTGCTGGGCGGCGACGGTACGCTGCTCTCGGCCGCGCGCGCGGCGGCGGGACGTCCGGTCCCGCTCCTGCCCGTGAACCTGGGCGGGCTGGGTTTCTTGACCGCCATCACGGCCGAGGAACTCTTCACGGAACTGGAACGCTCCTTCCGCGGCGAGCAGCGCGTCAGCCGGCGCAAGCTGCTCTCCTGCCAACTGGCCCGGGCCGGACGCACGGTGGCGTCCTATGACGCGCTCAACGACGTCGTCATCACCAAGGCCGCCCTGGCGCGCATGATCGACCTGCGGGTCTGCGTCGATTCGCAGTTCGTCACCGCCTACAAGGCCGACGGCCTCATCGTGGCGACGCCGACCGGCTCCACCGCTTACTCTCTCTCCGCCGGCGGTCCGATCATCTTTCCGACCGTGGCGGCGCTGATGCTCACGCCCATCTGCCCCCACATGCTGACGAACCGCCCGGTGGTGGTGCCCGAGACCAGCGTCATCGAGATCACCTGCCATTCCAAGGACGAGGACTCCTACCTCACCATCGACGGCCAGGTTGGCGAGCCGCTGCTCAAAAACGACCGCATCGTGTGCAAAGCCTCCGGGCACACGCTGAGCCTCATCCGCCCCCCGAGACTGCGGTTCTTCGACGTCCTGCGCGAGAAGCTGAAATGGGGGGAGCGGTGAGACGGCTTTCCTTGACCGCGTGGATCTTCGCCGGGATGGCGGGCGGCGTCGCCCTGGGCGTGCTGACGCCCGCGGTGGCGCGCGAACTGGGACTGGTCAGCAGCATTTTCCTGCGGCTGATCAAGTCCATCATCGCTCCGCTGATCTTCGCCACCCTGGTGCACGGCATCGCCGGGACGGGCAACGTAAAGGCCATGGGCCGCATCGGCCTCAAGTCGATCGTCTATTTCGAGCTGGTTACCACGCTGGCGCTGGTGCTTGGGCTGGCGGCGGTGAACCTGGTGCGTCCCGGCGAAGGCATGAGCCTGGAGCGTACCGCGGCCGAGGCCAACCTCCCGCATGCCCAGACCTCGCTGAGCGGCGTCCTCGAACACACCTTCCCGGCCAGCATCATCGACGCCATGGCGCGCGGCGAGGTACTTCAGATCGTCGTCTTCTCGTTCCTGTTCGGCGCAGCCTGCGCCGCCGTCGGCGCCAAGGCGCGTCCGGTGGTGGAATTCTGTGGCGCGCTGGCCGAAGTGATGTTCCGCTACACCAAGTACGTCATGTACCTGGCGCCTTTTGGCGTCGGCGCGGCCATGGCGGTGACGGTGGCGAGCAAGGGCTTTTCGGTCCTCATCGGGTTGGGCAAACTGGTCCTGACGATGTACGCCGCGCAGGCGGTCTTCGTCTTGGTGGTGCTGGGCGCGGTGATGGCCATCGCGCGCGTCCCCGTGGGGGCCTTCGCCCGCGCCGCGCGGGAGCCTTTTCTGATCGCCTTCTCGACCGCCTCGAGCGAAGCCGCGTTGCCGCGCGCGCTTGAGAACATGGAGCGCTTCGGGGTGCCCAAACACATCGTCGCCTTCGTGATTCCCACCGGCTACAGCTTCAACCTGGACGGCACCACGCTGTATCTTTCGCTGGCCAGCGTGTTCGTGGCGCAGGCCGCGGGCATGCACCTTTCCGCCGGCCAGCAGATCATGATGATGCTGACGCTGATGCTCACCAGCAAGGGTGTGGCCGGGGTACCGCGCGCGGCGCTGGTCATCCTGGCCGGCACGCTGGCCACATTCAACCTGCCGCTTGAAGGCGCGGC
This sequence comes from uncultured Bryobacteraceae bacterium, assembly GCA_937921835.1. Lineage (GTDB taxonomy): Bacteria > Acidobacteriota > Terriglobia > Bryobacterales > Bryobacteraceae > CAKZVG01. Next base: position 1,767 of record CAKZVG010000235.1, read on the forward strand.
GGTGCTGCTGGGAATCGACGCGGTGATGGACATGGCGCGGACCTCGGTGAACGTGCTCGGCAACTGCTTGGCCACGGCCGTGATCGCGCGCTGGGAGGGCTATCGCCTGGAGCCGGCGACGGAAACCTTGGAGTCCGAAGCCCGCGGCCGCTGAAGCCCAGCCGCCCATGACGGCCGGAATCGCCGCCGCCAAAATATTAAGTTTAATTCAGCTTTGTTTTGAGCGCCGATTTTTCTTTCCGAACGGACCGCGCTTCAATATAATCCCTGAAGGAGAGGTTAGGACCTTCAGCCATGAAACACATTCCGGTTCTATTGCTGCTAAGCCTGGTGCTCGCCGCCGCTCCGCTGGCGGCGCAGAGCGGAAACGCCTCGATCAGCGGACAGGTGAAAGACGCCACGGGAGCCGTGATCCCGGGCGCGAACATCTCCGTGAAGAACATGGAGACCAACGTGGTGCGATCCACCACGACCAACGCCGAGGGAATCTATATTCTCGGCAACCTGATTCCCGGTTCCTATACCCTGCAAGCCTCGTTTGAAGGCTTCAAGAACCTTGAACAAGGCCCCTTCACGCTGCGGGTGGGGGACCGGGTGGCGATCGATCTCGCCATGCAGGTCGGGGCGCAAAGCGAGCGCATCAGCGTCACGGCGGAGATTCCGCTGTTGCGCACCGACGACACGCAGACCGGGCTGGTGATCGACAACCGGCGCATCCAGGAGTTGCCGCAGTATAACCGCAACGCGCTGGCCTTCGCCACGCTGACCCCCAATGTCAACGGCACGTCCGACGTCGCCAACCACGACAGCGACATGCGCATCAATGGCGGCCGCACGGCGCAGGTGGAGTATTTCATCGACGGGCAGCCGGTGACCACCGGCTACCGGCATGACGTTCCGCCCTCGGTGCCGTCGATGGAAGCGGTGGGCGAATTCAAAGTGCTGACCAACGGCCTGTCGGCCGAATACGGCCGCTTGTCCGGCGGCGCGGTGGTGCTGGTGACGCGCTCGGGCGGCAACGAATACCGTGGTTCGGCCTACGAGTTCTTCAAGAACGACAAGTTGAACGCCAACGACTGGAACTCGAACCGCTTCGGGCGCAAGAAGGGCGTCTTCCACGAGAACGTCTTTGGCGCCACCCTGGGCGGGCCGGTCTGGGTTCCCAAGCTCTACAACGGTAGGGACCGGACGTTCTTCTTCTTCAATTTCGAGGGCGGGCGTTACCGTTCCGGCAGCAACGCGCAACTGGCCAGCGTGCCCACCGAACTCGAGCGCGCCGGCGACTTCACGCAGAGCCTCATCGACGACGGCATCCGCGTGCAGATCTTCGATCCGCTGACCGCGCAGTTCATCAACAACCGGGTGGTGCGGCAGGCGTTCCCGGGAAACCGGATTCCGGCCTCGCGCATCGACCCCATCTCGAAGATCTATGCCGGCTACTACCCCACGCCGAATCAGGCGCCGCGGGCCAATTCGAGCCACGACAACAACTTCATCGGCGCCCGCACCAATCCCTCCGAGCAGAACCGCTTTACCGGCAGGCTCGACCAGAACTGGAGCGAGACCCACGCCAGCCACTTCACCCTGACGCGGCACGACAACAAGTCGGCCGCTACCCGCTGGCTGTCGCCGCTCCAGGCGGTGGGGACCAGCTACGGCACATCGCACACCATCACGCTCGATCACACCTGGAGCCTGACGCCAACGACGGTGCTCAACCTGCGCGGAGGCGTGGTGCGGCGGACCTCGTTCAGCGGCAATCAGGTCGACGCCGACGCCTCCGGCTGGGGGTTGCAGCCGGAGGTCGTGCTGCTGCTCGGCGGCGCCAGCCAGGGAAGGGTGCCTAACCTCGGCACCGGCGACACCGTGACGGCTCTCGGCGGCGGCAATACCAACAGCCAGTGGGAAACCACTTACAACTCGTCGGTCAGCGTGCAAAAACTGTGGGGCAAGCATGCCTTTAAGTTTGGTTACGAGCACCGGCGCTATTACTCGAACTATGTCTCGGGCGGGACTTTCTCCACGTACTCGGCGCGCAGCACCACCTCGCAGTACTTCGACCAGCCCCGCCCCACCGGCTCCGGCTTCGCGGGCTGGCTGCTGGGGGCGGTGACGGGCGGCTCCGGAAACGAACTGGCCGGACCAGCGTCGCTTCAGCCCTACCACGGCGCCTACATTCAGGACGACATCAAGCTGACCTCCAGGCTGACCATCAACGCCGGCCTCCGCTGGGACTTCGAACCGCCCCGCACGGAACGCTTCAACCGTCAGATCTTCTGGGACAAAACCTATAAGTGGGACTGGCAGCCCAATCCGGGCTGGTCCTGGGACGCCATCCGCCAGCGGGCGGGCGTGCCGGACGCGCCGCAGCCGGAGTGGATGACCCGGGGCATCTATGGCCGCGCGGGCATTACCGGCACGCCCGAGTATCCCTCGCGGGTGTTCCAGGAAACTTACGCGAACCATTTCGGGCCGCGTCTCGGCGCCGCCTATCAGATCAACTCCAAGACGGTGGCGCGCATCGGCTACGGGATGAACTGGCTGACGCTCACCGGCAACAGCTTCATGAACGGAGCGATCTGGAACGTCGGCTACGGCGGTCTGGCGCGCCTGACGCAGGGCGGCTCGCCCGATGGCGGTCTTACCTTTCCGTTGACCTTCAAGACGCCCATGCCCGGCGGCGCCGGTTACGTGCCTCCCACGCGCGACGTGGCGGCGCTGAACCGCTCCATTATGGGGAACTGGTTCATCGCCGGCGCGGCGGGCATGAGCCCGGGCTACGAACACACCTTCCAACTCGGCTTGCAGCGCGAGG
>CAKZVG010000236.1 GCA_937921835.1 uncultured Bryobacteraceae bacterium
ACCGACCCTTCGGCAACCATCCGGACCGGCCGCTTCGGATCACCCCAGCGGCTGGGGCTTTCAACCCGTCCCGCCCGCGTAACCAGCGAGTATGCGCCAAGCTCCCAATCCACGCCGTCCCCGGATGCCGGGTTAAACAGCGAGAGCAGCCAGTAGGCGCACTTGCCGGCGTGCTCCCCCGCCGGCTCGGCGGGAGCCTCGGGCGTGGGCAGGCGCAGCAGGAGGCCCGGCAACGATCCCGCCGCGATGGACCGGATCTCGAAGCGGCCCCAGCCGCGGGAGCGTCCGCCGCCAAGGCCGCTGTCGGCCAGCACGCGAAATGCCGCCTCGACGCGCCCGGCCCAACGCTCGCCCGCGGCGCCGTCCTGGAACTCCACCGCCAGCCAGACGCCTCCGCCCGGCCCGAACTCGATACACGCCGCCGAGTAGACTTCGACGTGCGCGCCGGTCACGCGGTCCACCGCCACGCCGGAGTGCATGCGGGTACGGAACGGCCCGCCTTTCGGTCCGCGGCCGGTGGGAAGCAGACAGCCCGACTCGCCGTCCACCATCCAGGCGTCTTCCCGCAGCGGCTGGCCGGAGAGCAGCGTTTCGACGGCGCCCAGAGGCACGAAGCGGGCGGCCGCCCATCGCACCCGGGGCGTCGGCGCGGGGGGCCAAAGCGTCATGGGAGGCGGCGCATAAAGCGTCTCGTCGAGCGAAGGGAAGCACGAGCTGAAACGCACGGCCGAGCCGCCCTCCCGCTGCGCGGTGTCCGCCAGCCACTCGGGCAGGTGGCCGAGAACGTTCATGGCGGAGCACACCGCCGCGAATACCGTGTCGCTGTGGCAAACCGGGTCGACGCGGTCGCGCGCTCCCGAGTCCGGACCGAAACGCCAGGGAGACGTGGGCCGCAGCCGGATCACCAGCCCGGGCGCGGGCGCGATTGCTGGGCCTGAGGGCATGTTACTCTACGAGCTTTTCCTGGAATCCCGGATCGTTGGCGAGAGCCTGAAGCGCGCCGAGATCGGCGCCCGCCAGCAGTTCCTGTTCGGGCGCGCCCGAGGCGTAGAAGCTCCTGCCCCGCCAGCGCAGGTTCAGATTGGCGAAACGCACGCGTCCGCTGCCGCGCGAGCCGCCGCCGCCGAGCGCGTCGTCCTCCAGCAGCCGCAGTCCTTCCACCAGCCGCGCCAGCAGCCCGCGGTCCTCCGCGGCCAGGATGTCGAGCACCATGCGCACGCGGAAGCGCGCCCCGGCGGGAACTCTCTCGAGCGTCCGCGGATTGGCCTGCGAGGTGATGCGGTCGATGGCGTTCTCGCTCTTCACTTCGGTGAGTTCGTCGTCCAGGTTCTCGCGCATCTGAGGCGTGATGCTCTCCAGATCGAGCGGGGCATCGTAGACCGACAGCCGCGCCGGGCTGGCGTTCACCGATTCGAGCGCCTCGCCCGTGACCCGCTCCATCCGTCCGGGATTCCGGCCGAACAGCAGGCAGACCAGGTCGTCGGGCCGGTCGCTCTGGTGAATGCGCACCTCCTGGCCTTTGCGCTTGGACAGGTACACCAGCTCGGAGGGAACCGCCAGGCCGCTCGATTGTTCGAGCAGCGAGCGCAGCTTCCCGCGCAGCGAGCTGCCGGGCACGTAGGGGCGGCCGAAGGCGTCCTTCACCACCGGATTGTCGGCGCCGCCGATCTCGAGCGACCCCTTGCCGGCGCCGATGTGCAAGCCGGTTTCGCAATGCAGATCCCCTTCGAGGACCAGCTTGCCAATCAATTTCAACTCGGTCTGGACTGTGTGCGAGCTCATTTGCTCCGTTCTCCAGGAACTTCCAATCTCATCGCGCCGGACCCGGCCGGCCACCGCCGGGCGGCGCCGGGACCGGCCGTCCGGACGGTTCGGACTACTCGTTATACGCGACGATGGCCTCGAACAGGTCGCGGAACCGCTCGTAGCCGCGCGTGTCGTTCTTGCGCGTCACTTGCAGCAGCAGCTTTTCGAGGCTGTCGAGGCTGCGCAGCGAGTGCCGCGCGATGGTGTAAGCCAGGCGCGCGCGAAGCATGACGAACTCGTGCTGGCGCTCGTTCTCGGGCGCCCTGGTCGCCCGGCGGACGGCGTTGTAGAACCGCCGCAACTGGCTCTTGGTGCCTGAGTCCATGTCGCGCATGCGGCTCACGATGCCGTGCGCCTGGTTGTCCAGGTAGAGACTATCCGCGATCAACTTCTCGAGATCGACTTCGGGCGGCCCTTCGGGCCGGCGGTCGCCACGGTCACCCCGGCGCTCGCCCCGCTCGCCCCCCTCTCTTGGACCTCTCGATTCGCGCCGGCCCTCCCGGCTCCTGCTTTCCTGTTGTGCTTCTGGCATTGCCTAAACCTCGGTTTGCAGCCCGGCCCATTCGAGCGCCACCCGGCCGCTGGGGCGCAAGCGTGCTTGAGAGCCGCCCTTGCCCACCAGATCCGCAATCAGACTCGTCCGCAGCCGCTGGAATTCGCGGTCGCGCGAGGCGGGCGAGAGACGGTTGATGCGCCAGTGGAGGCGCCAGGGGCGGTCCAAGCGGCCCTCGCGCGCGCGGCCCGGCCGCTCGGCGGCCCAGGGCTTCTCATGATAGAAACCCGCCAGTTCCTCGATCATGCGGGGCGGGCAGCCGAATTCGCTCACCAGCCTCCGCAGGGTGGCCTGGATCTCGGCGGCGTCCGCGACGTGCTTCCATTCGAGCGTCCGGCCGAAC
>CAKZVG010000237.1 GCA_937921835.1 uncultured Bryobacteraceae bacterium
TCGCGCGCCAGGCGGAAGCCGGACCGCTGCGGGTCGAACTCGCGGCGGCGGGGCGGGATTTCGCCACCGTGCTCGTGACCGCGCTCGACGGGCGGCCGCTGGCCGATTCGCGCCGCATGCTGCTGACCGTGCCCGGCTACGTGCTGCGCTCCTACGAATCCGATCCGCCCCGCCCGCTGAAGCTGGTGAACTACCCCGGCACCAGGGACTGGTGGACACTCGAACCCGACAAGGGCTTCGAAGACCGCCCCTCGGGAACCAACGGCCCCGGGGCGCCTCCCGCCTGGATGGAGCGCGTCGAGTGTTTCGTGACGCTGGCGCTGAAGGCGAAAGGGCTGGAGGTGTATCCGCTCGACGGCGCGGGAAAGCGGCTGGCGGCGCTGTCCGGCGCGCACGTCCAACACCGTCCGGACGGCTTCCGCGTGCATCTTCAGGCCGAAGGCCAGACCCCTGCTCCGTGGTATGAAATGGTGGCGCGCTAAGGGCCGCCACCGCGGGCGGGGGGAGGTTCCACTCCAATCTCTGTTATAGTGTTGAAGTTCACCCTATGACACAGGCTGAAGCCAGGGAACTCGTCTGCGCCCATAGTCCCGATTCCGACGACGCGTTCATGTTCTACGGTTTGGCGACCCGGAAGATCCGCTCGCGCCTGCTCGCTTTCCGGCACGTACTGGAGGACATCGAGTCGCTCAACCGCAAGGCTATGGAAGGTGTTTACGAGCTGACGGCGATCTCCTATCACGCCTATCCCTACGTCGCCAGCCGGTACTTGCTGATGGCCAGCGGCTCCAGCGTCGGCGACGGCTATGGGCCGATCCTGGTGGCGGCCCGGCCGATGGCGCCCGAGGAAGTGAAGGGGAAGCGCATCGCCATCCCGGGCACCCTCACCACCGCCTATCTGGTCCTGAAGTTGTTCGAGCCGGATTTCGAGCCGGTTCAGGTGCCTTTCGACCGCATCCCCGACGCGGTCCGGGAGCATTCGGCCGACCTTGGCCTGGTGATTCACGAGGGCCAGCTTACCTACGGCAAGACCGGGCTGCACTGCGTGCTCGACTTCGGACGCTGGTGGAAGAAGTCCACCGGCTTCCCGCTCCCGCTGGGCGCCAACGCCCTCTCCCGCGATCTTCCCGCCGAACTGCGCGAGGAGTGCGGGCGGATGATGCGCGAAAGCATTCAGTACGCGCTCGACAACCACGAAGAGGCGCTCAATTACGCTCTCCAGTTCGCCCGCGAAATGGATCCCGCGCTGGCCGAGAAGTTCATCGGGATGTACGTCAACCACTACACCGTGGACGCCGGCGAGCTCATTCCGAAGGCGGCGCAGAAGCTGCTCGACATGGGCTTTGAGGCGGGCCTGATTCCGCACCGGGTCGAGGTGGAGTTCGCGCGCTGACGACTTGCGTGAAGTCAGACAGCGGGCGGCTGCCGCCGCGGCCTGTACCCCAGCAGGTGCTTATACTCTTCGATGGTGTTATAGACGATCGGGCAAATCCCGGCGCGGCTCCACACCGAAGCCATCCGGGCGCCGAGCGTACGCGCGCCTGCCGCAAGGTGCGGGAAGGCGCGGCAGGGCTGCGGCCGGGCCTCATAGATCAGGCACAGGGTTCCGTCGAGGAAGACGCAGGCGTCCCCGCGCCGCAGCAACAGGTACGCGGCGGAATCGTCCGGATCGCGCGTGACGTACAGCCGCAGCACCTCGGCGGCGGCGATCCGCAGGTGCGCGGCGATCGCCGCCACGTCGCTTGCGGTCACGGGCACGTCCATCTCCCGGCAGCAATTCGCGCAGAGGGTGCAATCCACCTGGCGCGCGACTTCTCCGGCCAGGATGTGGAAGGCCGCCTCCGGGGCATGATGAGCCTTCAGATAGCGCCGGAAGCCCAGGTTCTCCGCCGCCTTTGATCGAGCCAGCCGCTCTATGGCGGGCAGGTCGACTACCATGCCTATAGAGTAGTCCCCCCAGGCCACCCGTGGGTAATGCAGTTTTAGGACGATCCGCGCCTACTGTCCCGGGCCGCGTCCCTTGGCGAGAAAGGCGAGGAACTCTTCCGTGCTGCGGGTCAATCCCGCGAAGGTCGCCGCCGGGCGCTGGTCCGGATCGAGAATGGCGTAGTAGGGAATGGCGATGGTGGAGAACTGCCGTTCCTGAAGCTCCTGGTTGCGGCGCGACGCTTCGTCGGCGCCGTCGGTATAGAGCTCCAGCAGGACGAACTCCGACAACGCCGCGGCAACCTCGGGCCGCGTGAACATATTGGCCTTCATCCAATGGCAGTTGGTGCAGGCGTAGCCGGTGAAACTCACGAGCACGAGTTTGTTCTCTTGCCGCGCCCTGGCGAGCGCGTCATCAAGCTGGTTCTTCATCCACACCGGACCGCCCGCGCCACCGCCGCCCGGCGCCGCCGCGCGCGACGCCAGCGGCACAAAAGCATCCAGCTCGCCGAGCGAGCCGCCGAACATTCCCGGCACCAGGCTTACCGCGAAGATCAGAAAGGCGGCGGCCACCAGCAGCCGGGCGACCCCCAGCGGCTGGTCCGGCTTAACGCCTTCCAGGCGCAGAAAGCCCAGCAGATAAAGCCCGGGTAGCGCGAACAGCACCACCCACACGGCCAGGAACCGCTCGCGCGTGAGGATGTTCCACTGAAGCACCTGGTCGACGTTGCTCAGGTACTTGAAGGCCGCCGCCAGGATGATGAAGCCCAGCACCACCTTGACGCGCGACATCCAGCCGCCGCTCTTCGGCAGCCGCCGGAGCCAGGACGGGAACAGCGCCAGCGCAAAAAACGGCGAGGCGAGACCGGAGGCGAAGGCCACCATGCCCGCCAGAGGGCGCAAGCCGCCGCTCGCCACCGACGCCGCCAGCAGCGTTCCCACGAACGGACCCACGCAGGCGAAGGCGGTGAGCGAGAACGTCAGGCCCATCAGCAGCGTCCCGCCGAAGCCGCCGCGCCGCGAGGCGCTGTCCAGCCGCGTCAACAAGCCGCTCGGCAGGGTGATCTCGAAAGCGCCGAGCAGGCTGAGCGCGAACACGGTGAATACCAGAGTGATGAAGCCGTTGACCCAGGGATTCGAGCCCAGCAGAACCACCCCGAAAGGTCCCAACACGGCGGTTGCCGCCAGGCCCAGCAGCGAAAACAGAACCACGATGCCAAGACAGAACACCGTGGCTTGCCGCAGCGCGTCTGCCCGCCCGCCCGAGGTCTGGTTCAGAAAAAACGACATCGTGATCGGGATCATCGGGAACACGCAGGGTGTGAAGATGGCCGCCAGGCCAAAACCGAAGGCGATGGCCAGGAAGGCCGCCAGTCCCGCATCCCCGCCGCGGGCGGGTGTGGAAGCGCCTTCCGGCGCCTGCGCCTCCGCCGCCGGCGCAGCGGCGCCCGGTGCGGAGTAACCGGCGGGGACGGCAACCGCCGCCGCCCTGGCCGCCGGATCGACCGAAAGCGTGGCCGTGGCCGTGCGCCGTACCGGCGGGAGGCACAGCTTGTCCGTGCACGCCTGATAGCGGGTCTGCGCGGTCAGCTCGAGCGGTCCCGGCGGGGCGTTGCCGGCCAGGCGGATGAGGAGATAGAAAACCGTATCGCCCTCGAAGGTCTCCGTCTCGACGCCGAAGTTGGGATCGAACTTCCGCTTGGGAGGCGGGGCGAAAACCCTGGTCTCGGCCACGGCCTCATTCGCCGCCAGCGCGATGGTGGTGGCGATGGGCGGGCGCGGCGTGGACATCGAGTAGAGATGCCAGTCCGGTTCGAATTTGGCCGACAATTTCCCCAGCACGGTCCCACCCGGGGGCGCCGAGGCGGGTTCGAGCGTGAGCGTCCACTTGATGGGATCCATGCGCTGGGTGAACGCCGCGCCGGGCGCAAGCACAAGCCAAGCTAATAAAAACAGGATCAACATGCAGGATTCAGTCCGCCCTGGCGGCTGAGCGGGAAGTCGACCAGGCGGCCAACTCCTCCTCAATCCGCCGGTTGATCTGCCCGCCTGCGAACTCGGCGGCCACGCGGATGGCGTTCTTGATCGCGTTAGCGTTCGAGCGGCCATGGCAGATAATGCATACGCCCTTGACGCCGAGCAGGGGCGCGCCGCCGTACTCGGAATAATCCACCCGTTTCTTGAAATCCGCGAAACCGGCCTTGGAGAGGATGTAGCCCACCTTGCGCGTGATGGTGGCTTCAAGCGACTCCTTCAGCATGTGCTTAATGACGTCCACCAGCCCCTCGCTCACCTTGAGCGCCACGTTGCCGATGAAGCCGTCGCAGACGATCACGTCCACCGCGCCGGTGTAAACGTCGCGTCCCTCGACGTTGCCCGCGAAATTGATGGGCAGCGACTGGAGCAGCGGAAACGCCAGGCGGGTCAGATCGTTGCCCTTGTGCGCCTCCTCGCCGATCGAGAGCAGCCCGACGCGCGGCGAGGCGGTGCGGAAAATCACCCGCGAGTAGATCTCGCCCATCACGGCGAACTGCGCCAGCATGTTGGGCGAGCAGTCGACGTTGGCGCCCACGTCCACCATGACGGCGGGATGGCCCTTCAAGGTCGGAAAGGCCGACGCCAGCGCCGGCCGGTCGACGCCCGGGATGGTGCCCATCACCATCTTGGCGGTGACCATCACCGCCCCGGTATTGCCGGCCGACACCATGCCCTGCGCCACGCCCTCGCGCACCAGCCGCGAGGCGACCCGGATGGAGCTGTCCCGCTTCAGCCGGACGCTCTTGGCGGCGCTGTCGGCCATGGTCACCTGTTCGCTGGCGTGATGGATCTCGATCGGCAGACTGCGCCAATCCTCGTGCAACGCCAGCTCCCGGCGCAGCACATCCTCCTTGCCGACCAGAATGACGCGCACGTCCAAGGTTCGCGCCGCTCGAATCGCGCCTTCAACTTCGCTACCGGGGGCGTAATCGCCCCCCATGGCATCAACGGCAATCGTGAGCATGGCGGGACGCGGAAAGGCTGGAGTCCGCTATTCTTGGGCGACCTCGATGACTTCCCGTCCCTTGTACTTTCCGCAATGCGGGCAGACCCGGTGGGGCAACTTCGGCTCGTGACAGGAGGGACACTCGGCGAGCGAGGCGGCGGTCAGGTGATCGTGAGCGCGGCGCGTCGAAGTCCGGCGCTTGGAATGACGTCGTTTGGGATTCGGCATTGAGGTACTTCTCTCTTTCTCTTGTTCCTCGGTTTCTGTTCGGTGGCGCGCGCCCGCCGGCAGTCTTCACGGGAGCCGCAGCGCGGCCCAGCGGTCGTCCACCCCGGCCGGCCGGCAACGGCATTCCCGCTCGTTCCGGTTCTGGCCGCACAGCGGGCAAATGCCCTTGCAAGCCGGCGAACAAACCCGCTGCATCGGGAGCGCCAGTAACACCTGCTCCCGCAGAATCTCCTTCAGATCGAGTCCGCCGCCGCGATAATAACCAATCCCGGTCTCGCTCTCGCGCAACTCAACCTCTTCCCCGGCCGAAGCGGGGCGCTCCGGCCGGTAAAGCAAATCAAAGCCGGTCTCGATCGGAAACCCGGCCGGCTCCAGGCAACGGTCGCACACCGCCTCGATTGCGGCCTCCAGACGCCCGAACACCCGGATCTCCTGGGTGGCTTCGATCAGTTCCGCCGAGCCGCTGGAGCGAAGCGGTCCCGTCTGGCGCAACTCTTTGTCCAAGAACTCGATCTCGCCCGGCGCAT
>CAKZVG010000238.1 GCA_937921835.1 uncultured Bryobacteraceae bacterium
ATGTTGGTGATGCCGGGAACGATGCGCACGGCCTCCTCGACCGGGCGCGTGACCGTCAGCATCTGCAAGTCCACCGGCGCGATGCCGTTGTTGATGAGGATGATGACGCGCGGGAAGTCGGTCTGGGGAAAGATGGAAATCGGGATGCGGAACAGGAAAGCCACGCCCGCCAGCGCGAAGCTCAGAAACACCAGGACCAGGGCCCGGCCGTGGGCGTCGACGAAGGAGGAGAGACGCGCGGTCATCGGCGCTACCTTGCTTGCTCTTCCACGCGGATCGCGGCGCCGTCCGCAAGGCCATAGCCGCCTTCGACGATCACCGTCTCGCCCGCCTGGAGCCCGGCGAGAATCTGCACCTTGTGCTCAAAGACCACCCCGGTCTCAACCTGCTTCACCGCGGCGGTGTGGTTGCTGGCCGCCACCACCACCGTTGCCTTCCGCGTGCCCTCCTGAAACTGGACCGCGGGAAGAGGGACGACGACGCTCTTGGGCGCCAGGCCGGTGAGGATCTCGGTCTGGCCGAACGCGCCGGCGCGGAGGGCGCGCTTCGGGTTGGGGATTTCGCACCAGCTTTCGATGGTGCGGCGGGCGGGGTCCACCGCCTGGTTGACCACCGAGATCCGGCCCTGAAACGTTGCGCCCCCGCCGTCGGCGGGCTTGAAGCTGCAAGCCTGCCCGATGCGGACCGCTCCTGCTTCGGCTTCGGGCACCTGCGCGCGGGCGACGGCGACGGACAAGTCCATCACCGTGAAGATGGGCGTGTCGGGTTTCGCCATGTCGCCCGGGAACAGGAACTGTTCGGTGATGGCGCCGGCGAACGGGCTGCGGATCTCGGCGAACTCGAGTTGCGTCTGAACCAGTCCGAGGCGCGCCCGGGCCTGGTCGAGTTTCGCCTTGGCCATCAGGATCTCTTTGTCGCGCGACTGGTTTTCGAGCAAGTCGAGCGACTTCCTGGCCACCGCCAGGTCCACTTCGGCCTGAGCAAGCTCCGTCTCACTGACGAGTAGATCGCGCTGCGGGATCGCGCCCTGCTCGTACAATTGCTTCCGCCGCTCATAGAACTTCCGGGCCTGGCCGAACGCCGCCTGCGCCCGCGCGAGTTGTCCGCGCGCGCGCTCGATTTCAGCCGGCAGGCTCCCAGCCGAGACGCGCTGGAGATTCGCCTCCGCATCCGCCACCGCCGCGGCGGCCTCCTCGCGTTGGGCGAGGAGGTCGCGGTTGTCCAGTTGCGCGATGAGCTGGCCGGCCGCAACGGAAGCGCCCTTGCGAACCGGCAACGTCCGGATGGGCGCCGTTACCCGGGCGCCGACGTTGGCCAGCTCGCGCGCGAATACGGTGGCCGGCGCGCGCACGGTGATCCTGACATCCGCCAATTCGGCCTTGGCCACTCTGACCTCGACTACCGGTTTCGGATCCTCCTCTTCGTTCGCCGCGCAGCCGGCAAGCACGACAGCGGCAATCAACAGGAAAAAGCGAGCGGATCTCATCGTCCGGAAGCAACCTCCAAATCCCAGCGCGCGTTGAAATAGTTGGCGACGCTCGAGTAGTAATTCGATCTGGCCTGTGCGAGCTGGTTCTGCGCCACCACCACATCAAGGGCCGCTCCTTCGCCGCCCTCATAGCGCAGACGGCTCAGCTTCAGGTCCTCTTCGGCCAGCGCCACCTGTTGGCGGCATTGCTCCGCCTGCTCGTGAAAGCGCTTCACGCGCTCCAGGGCGGACTGGTGCTCCTGCGACAGCCGCCGTTCGGCAATCGCCCGGCTGGCGGCCACCTGCCCGGCGCGCGCCTCCGACTGCCGGGCGGCGCTTAAAGAGCGGAACCAGTCGAAAACCGGGACGTTGAGATTCACGAAAGCCGCGTAGCCGCGGTTGTTCCAGGCGAGCTTGTTCACGTCCAGCCCGTACTGGAAGGTCCAGCTCAGACGCGGGTACAAGCCTGCCTTCGCGGCGCGGGCTTCCGCCCGGAAAACCTGTTCCTGGGCGTCCAGCAGCCGGAATTCGAAACGGCGCAGAAACGGCGCCGCATCGGCGGCCGGGGGCTCGGGCGGCGGCAGCGGCTCCCCGAAGACATCGACGAGGCGCAGCGGCCCGGCCACCTCGCGCGTCCAGAAGGATGCCAAGTCCTGGTTGGCCAGGCTGGCCGCCAGTTCGGCCGTGCTCAGCGCCTGGACAAGAAACGACACCTGCGCGGAGGCCTTCACGACGTCGGCGCGGGCGGCTTCCCCGGCCGAGGAAAGAAGCTTGGTGCGCTGCTCGAACTGCCGGCTCTCTTCGAGCGAGGCCCGGATGGCGTCCACCAGGCGGCGGGCCAGCAGCAGACGGTAGTAGGCCGCGGCGACGGCGCGCTTCAGATCCCGTTCCGCGATCCCGAGGCTGGCCGCGGCCGCCTGCTGGCTGGCCCGCGCCCGCGCGGAGTCCGCGCGCAGCCGGCCGGAGGTGTCAAGTTCCTGGAAAATATTGCCCAGCGCGACAAACTCGCGGATGCCGTTCAAAGCCACGAAGCTGAAGGCGCTCCGGTCGAGCAGGTTGGGGCTGTTATAGGTATAGCCGAGGTTGATCCCGGCCTGCGGCAGAAAGCCCGCGCGGGCCTGAACCTGCTCGCGGTCGGCGATCTCCCGCTCCAGCCGCGCCAGGCTGACCGGAGAGGGAACCGCGAGCGCCTTGCGGATGCACTCCTCGAGCGTCAGCGCGTCTTCCTGCTGCTGGCCCAGACACAAGCCGGCGCAACCGAGGACCAGCAGCAGGCCAGATGAATAGGATCGCCACGATATGCCCATACACCAAAAAACTCCTACACTTCGGTAGGAGCTATCATTCCCTGGATATCCCGGGACGGTTCGGGGTGAGACTCCATCACCCGTCGAAACTGAAGCCTTACGATAGCGCGGCGAGGGAGCCGCGGGCAAGCGGCCCGTGCGCCGTGCGACAATTCCTGTTTCCCCGCTTATGCGATTCCGCAGCGCGCGCACCGCCAACTTCACCGAATCGGTCATCCGGGAAATGACCCGCCGGGCGCTGGAGCATGGCGCCGTGAACCTGGCGCAGGGCTTCCCCGATTTTCCCGCGCCGGAAGCGGTCAAAGAAGCCGCCCGCGCCGCCGTGGCGGCGGACGTCAACCAGTACGCCATCACCTGGGGCGCCAAGCCGCTGCGGGACGCCATCGCCTCCAAGTACCAACGCTGGTACGGCCTCGACTACGACCCCGAACGGGAGATCACGGTCTGCTGCGGCGCCACCGAGGGCATGATCGCCTCGCTGCTGGCCACCACCGACCCGGGCGACGAGGTGGTGGTCTTCGAACCGTTCTATGAGAACTACCGGCCCGACGCGCTGCTCTGCGGCGCGC
>CAKZVG010000239.1 GCA_937921835.1 uncultured Bryobacteraceae bacterium
TTTGGCGGACCCGCCCGCGTCAGCGGATGTAGAGCAGCGCGTTCTCAGCCGAGAGCTTTGGATAGCGCTCTTCAGCCTTCGCGGCGTTCCGAGCGGCCTTTTCGAGCGCCGGAATCGCCGGGCGCGCCCGTGTGCCCAGCCAGCCTAGCGTCACCGCGGCGTGCACGCGCGTCCAGGCATCCGGATCCGTGAGGTATGCCTGCAACACCGCCAGCGGTTCATCAGAATGCCCCAAGCGGCACAACACTTCCGCCGCCTTCATGCGCACGTTCGGCGAGGGGCTAGTCTTCATCGCCTTTTGCAACGCCTGCCGCGCCGGCGCCGCCTTGGCGTCCAGGGCGCGGCAGCCCGCCGCGCCCCAATACTGAAGCACGGTGTTCTCACCGCCCAGGTGCTTCACGAACTCAGGGAGGCTGCCCTCGTCGCCTGCTCCGGCTTGCGCCGCCAGCCGCAGGATCTGCTCGATCGGGTACCGCTTCGGATCCCGCGCGAGTTCGTAAGGCGTCAGTCCTTGGCTGAGGCGGTGCATCTCCACCTCCGGCGCGAAGGACACATCGCGGATCTCCAGCAGCCATTCGTCGCAGGCCGAGCGCATCTTGGCGAGCACGCCTGCCAGCTCGGGCCTCCCGGCCAGATTGCGGAGTTCGTGCGGGTCCTCCCGCGTGTCGTAAAGTTCCTCGTACGGCTTAGGTTCAAAGATCCGGTTCTGAACCGCGTTCAGGCGCCCCGCGCGGTGCAGCTTCCACAGCTCCGCCCAGCAGGGTATGTCCATGCAAAAGGAGTCGTACTGAAACGCGGGCAAGTACGGATGGTAGTTGCGGATGTACTTGAAGCGCTTGTCGCGCACCGCGCGCACCAGATCCGGAGCGGGTCCCATCCGGTCACGGGCCGCGAAGATGTAGTCGCGCGGCGCTGCCGCCTGCTCGCCGAGGAAGGCGCGTCCCTGCATGTAGCTCGGGACCGGCACGCTAGCCAGACTCAACAGCGTGGGCGCGAAATCGACGAACCCAACCAGTCTGTCGGTGCGCCCACCCGGCGGAGTGGGCGCAAGATGGCGGAATTTCTCCGGAACGCGCACCAGCAGCGGCACGCGGATGCCGGAATCGTAGACAAACCGCTTGCCGCGCGGAAAGACGCCGCCGTGGTCGGAGAAGTAGAACACGATGGTGTCCTCAGCCAGCCCGTCGGCTTCTAACTCCGCCAGCACTTTGCCCGCCTGCCCGTCGAGCCGCGTGATGTTGTCGTAGTAGCGCGCCCGGTCCCGGCGGAAGACCTCTGTGTCCGGGTGATAGGGGGGGATCTCGGCGCGCTTCGGATCATGCACCGGATCGAAGGGCTTGAACATCGAGCTTTCGTGAGTCGAGTTGAAGTTTACGACATGAAAGAACGGCTGGCCGGGCTTGCGCTTCTTGTAGGTGGCTTTGGTGCTCGACTCGTCCCAGACGTCCGGTGGGGTGGTGGTGTTGTAGTCCTGCTTGGCGTTATTGGTGCAGTAGTAGCCTGCCTCGCGCAGCAGCGCCGGGAACATCCGGACTCGCTCGGGGAGGGGCGCGAAACTGCGCATGTGGCCTGTGCCGAGTGAGTTGGCCCAGACACCGGTGATCAGCGTCGAGCGCGCCGGCGCGCACACCGGAAACGCCGCGAAAGCGTGTTCGAAAAGCGTGCCCTGCGCCGCCAGGCGGTCCAGATTGGGCGTGGTGGCGTTACGGTCTCCATAGCAACCGAGGTACGGGCTGTTGTCCTCGCTGGTGATCCAGAGAATGTTGGGGCGGAGGCGCGTGGCTCCGAGCGCGGCGAGCGGAGCGGCGGCGCAAAACTGGCGACGGGTCGGGTGCATGGCCGCAGGATACACGACCCGGCGTGTAGAAAGCAATCGGTTGCCTGCTGATATGATGAGTGTATACTAAATCAAGTAGGTGAATTGGACGTGGGTGGATCGAGTCAGCAGCTTGAAAGTGTCGGACGAATCGACCGGCAAGATCTGGTTTTAGCCACCACGGCGCGGCTGGCGAAGTTCATCGCCGGCCTGGAGCCCGCAGCGCGCCTGCCGACCGAAAAAGAACTCTGCGAACGGCTAGGCGTCGGGCGGTCGACGCTGCGCGAGGCGGTGCGATCGCTGGCCTTCATCGGCGCGGTCGAGACCCGGCAGGGATCCGGTACCTATGTCGGCACCCAAAAGGACGCGCCGGTCGAAAAATTGATCGGTCTGGCGCTGATGCTGCAACGCTCAAGCGTTCAGGAGATTGTCGAGGTGCGCCGGGTGCTGGAGGTGGAGGCTGTACGCTTGGCCGCTGAGCGGCACGACCAAGCCGATCAGCAAGCTCTCTCGGCGGTCATGCAGGAGATGCGGGCGAGTATCGAGTTCCCGGAGCAGGCCGCCGGGTTCGACACCCAGTACCACATCCTGCTGGCCCGTGCCAGCCACAACACCGCCCTGGTGCACTTTCTTGCCGGAATGCGCGCCCT
Organism: uncultured Bryobacteraceae bacterium; assembly: GCA_937921835.1. Taxonomy (GTDB): domain Bacteria; phylum Acidobacteriota; class Terriglobia; order Bryobacterales; family Bryobacteraceae; genus CAKZVG01. The sequence continues at coordinate 2,467 of CAKZVG010000239.1, forward strand.
GCTCGAGAAGTGGATCGCCCTGGCGGTGAGCACCCCGCCGGTGGTCAGCGATATCGTGAGCGAGCACGAGGACATCCTCAAAGCCGTTTTCGTGCGCGACCCGGAACGGGCGGCTGCTTACATGATCATCCACTTGACCAACGCCGCCGAGAGGCTCTTTGCGGTGCTTGGCAGGGATCACTCGGCCGCAAACTACATTTCGCTACTCCTGCCGGCGGACGCCCGCGCTCCCCAGTGAAGTTTTTTCTCTTGACGAAATCCGGCAGAAACCGTTATAACAATGTCATCTGATGACTGATTCCTGTGCGTCAATGCCTCAGGGGCCTTGGCGTCACGCAAAGGAGGTTCTTTCATGCGCGTGGGCGTCGCGGTCGTCTCACTGTTGCTCTCCGGGCTGGCCCTCTACGGGCAGTCCTCCACTGCCTCGCTCCGGGGTGTGGTCACCGACCCAACCCAGGCGGTGATTCCCGGCGCCATCGTCACCGCCACCGATATTCTCCGTAACATCCGGCAGACGGCCACCACCGACCAGGGTGGACGTTACGTCTTCACCCAGTTGCAGCCCAGCACCTATCAGATCCGGGTGGAGGCGGCCGGCTTCGAGACCTCCGTAGTAAGCGATGTCGTTCTTCAGGTCGCTCAGCAGGCCACCATCAACCTCGAACTCAAGGTCGGCACACCCACCACCAGCGTCGAAGTCACCGGGGCGGCGCCGCTGCTGAACATGACCAGCGCCGAGATGGGGCAGGTGGTGGAGAACGCTTACATCCGCTCGATCCCGCTGATCGACCGCTATTTTGTGCGCCTGGCGTTCCTGACGCCCGGCGTCGTGGGGACTAACACCGACCCGGGGCTTGGCACCACCGCCCGT
>CAKZVG010000240.1 GCA_937921835.1 uncultured Bryobacteraceae bacterium
GCGCGGCGCGGCTGGACCGCGACCTGAACATCCTGGCGCGCGTCAATCCGACCGGCATCGTGACGCTGGTCATCAATCAGGAGGTCAGTTCGCCGGTTCCGGCGGCGCCGGGCGCGATCCAGTCGCCGTCGTTTTCCAAGCGCGCCGTGCAGACTCAGGTGACGCTTCAGGACGGCGACACGATCGCCATCGGCGGCATCATCAACGAATCGAACACGTCCTCCAGTTCGGGCATTCCCGTGCTCCATCGCCTGCCGCTCGTGGGCGCGGCCTTCGGCAGCCGGTCCGCGGACAAGGAGCGCACCGAACTGGTGATCTTCCTTACACCCAAGGTGATTTACGACACCACGCAGATCGTGGAAGCGAGCGACGAACTGAAGTCGCGGCTGAAGCGCCTCCAGCGGCACATCCGCGAGTAAGCAAGTGTAACTTTTCGCGGCATTGGGCCGGCATGGCGGGCCCGCGGGTTGATTCCGGCCAATAAGTCGCGGTAACTTGCCAGTAAGCGGTGCGGAATCGTTGCGGAGGAATTCACCGATGTGGACGCAAGTTCTGAGTGTGACGCTTTGTCTCAGCCTGCTGGCTCCGCCCGGCGGCGCGGCGGAATCCGCCAGTCCGCCTTGGCGGACGGAAGAGGTTCAGGCCGGAGGCGCTGGCATGGATCGCCAGGCCGGCGCGCGGCAACGTCCCGCTCCGCCGCAGGAGCTGACTTCCGAAGAGGAGGCCGTGCTCGCCGCGCGCGCTGAGGATCCGGGTCCGGAAGTCTCTGGCGGCGCGCTCTCCAATCTGCACCTGACCTACGCGGTGATTGCGCTGGCGGCGATCGTGCTGGTTCTGCTCGTCAAATGAGCCGGAGGCGGTTGAACCGCTGGTGCGTTGCGGCGTCGATGCTGGCGGCGGGGTGCCTCGCCGCGGCGGGCGCTCAACTTCGCGTTCCGTTTTTCCCCCAGGACGAGAACGGCTGCGGCGCGGCGAGTGTCGCGATGGTCATGCGCTTCTGGATGGACGAGCGGCCGGACGCGGTGGCGGCCGCTCCTTCCCCACAAGAGGTCTATGAAGTCTTGTACCGGCCGGAGCGGAAGGGGATCCGGCTCTCGGACATGAAGCGATTTTTCGAAGAACGCGGCTTCCGCGCCTTCACCCTGCGCGGCCAGTGGAGCGATGTCGAGGAACAACTCGCCAAGGGCCGGCCGCTCATCGCCGGTCTGAAAGACGGGCCGCGAAAGCCGCTGCACTTCGTGGTGTTGACCGGCGCCGGCTCCCGCTTCGTCTGGCTGAGCGATCCCACCCGGAAGAAGCCCGGCCGGATGGGCCGCGGCGAGTTCGAGAAGCGATGGGAGTCGGCGGAGCGTTGGATCCTGCTGGCCGCGCCGGCCGGCCGCCGCTAGCGGGGCCGCGGGGGGCGGCGGATCGGCTATCATCTGCGGTTGAGGAAACCAACCATGCCCGCAGCGCGATTTCCGCTCATTCCCCTGGCGGCCTTTCTGGCCGCGGTCCTTCCGGCCCAGGAGAAACCTCCGCAGTTCACCGACGAACAGTTGCGAAAAGGCGCCATTCTGTACCCGTACAAGGACTACGGCGCGGCCGATCACATGCCGCTGGTCAACAAGTACGAGGGACTGCGCGTCACCGACGTGCTGGACGCCATGCAGGCCATCGGGCTTCAGGACACCGGGCTGATGGACAAGAGCATCCGCCCGCTCTGGCGCGACCACACGGAGGCGTTGACGCACCGCATCCACGGCGTCGCCATCACCTATCAATACCTGCCGACCAACAAGCCTGGCGCGCAGACGGGGACGGACTATCAGGAGTTCCGCCGCTGGCACAGCCACTGGTATTCAACCTATGCGCCGGAACTGTTCGCGCGCATCGTGAGGCCGGGGACGGTGGTGGTCATCGACGCGCACGGCATCGAGAACACCGGGTTCATCGGCTCGAACAACGCGCTGAACTGGAAGTCGCGCGGCATGGCGGGCGCCGTCACCAACGGCAACTGCCGCGACACCGACGAGTTGATCATCCAGAAAATCCCGGTCTACTCGAAGCATCAGGGCGGGGGCACGCGCCCGGGACGGATTGAAGCGGGCGCCATCAACATCCCGGTCAGCGTCGGCGGCGTGCTGGTGCGGCCGGGCGACATGGTGGTGGCCGACGGCGACGGCGTCATCGTGGTGCCGCGCGAGCACGCCGAGCGGGTGGCCGAAATCGCCTGGGACATCGCCAAAGGCGACAAGGCGGGCCGCAGGAAGCTCTACGAGAAGATGGGCATGAAGCCCGACAGCACGGTGAAGTGAGCCGCCGCGCGGCACGCGCTACGATGGAAGAAACGTGCCGTTTCCATCGCCCATCACCGTCATCGGCGGGGGACTGGCCGGCTGCGAGGCCGCCTGGCAGTTGGCCTCGCGGGGATTGCGCTGCGTCCTATACGAGATGCGGCCCCGGCGCGCAACCTCCGCCCACAAGACGGACCGGCTGGCCGAACTGGTGTGCAGCAACTCGCTCAAGAGCGAGGCGGAGAACTCGGCGCCGTGGCTGTTGAAGGAGGAACTGCGGCGCCTGGACTCGCTGCTGCTGGCCGCGGCGGCGCGGGCGCGGGTGCCCGGCGGGCAGTCGCTGAGCGTGGATCGTGAGCTCTTCGCGCGCGCCGTGGAGCAGGCGATCGCCGGGCGTCCGGAGATCGAAGTGCGGCGCGAGGAAGTGACGCGGCTGCCCGGGGAGGGCATCGTGATCGTGGCCAGCGGCCCGCTCACCAGCGACGCGCTGGCGGTCGAGATCGCGCGCGTGACCGGCTCCGGGCGGCTGTTTTTCTACGACGCCATCAGCCCCATTGTGGACGCGGAAACGATCGACCTGAAGGTCGCCTTCCGCGCCTCGCGCTACGGCAAGTCGATCGATTCAAGCGCCGACTATCTGAACTGTCCCCTCAGCCGCGAGGAGTATGAGCGGTTCGTGGACGCGCTGCTGGGCGCCGCCTCCTACCAGGCGCACATCCCCGAGGACCAGTGCCGCTATTTCGAGGCTTGCCTGCCGGTCGAAGAACTGGCGCGGCGCGGGCGCGACACGCTGCGCTTCGGCCCCATGAAGCCGGTGGGGCTCATCGACCCGCGCACCGGCCGGCGCCCCTGGGCGGTGGCGCAGCTTCGCCAGGAGGACCTGCGCGCCGGCAGCTACAACCTGGTCGGCTTTCAGAACAGCCTCAAGTTCGGCGAGCAGGCGCGCGTGCTGCGGCTGATCCCGGGACTGGAGAACGCGCAGTTCCTGCGCTTCGGGCAGGTGC
>CAKZVG010000241.1 GCA_937921835.1 uncultured Bryobacteraceae bacterium
GCGGCTGCGGGCGGCGGCGCGCGCTCTCGACGCCCGCTCCGCCGCGTTGGAGCGGAACTGGAACCGCGAGACGCACGGCCGCATCGAGCGCGCCCCCTTCAACCTCCACATGCTCATCACCCGTTCGACGCACTGCCCGGAACTGCTCAACGCCATCGAGCGCAGCCGGGTGCTGCTCTTCAACTGGCTCTTCAGCATGGCCAGCGACTTCCTGGTGCTGCCCGCGCGCTGGCACCTGGACTTGGCGGAAGCGCTCACCAGCCGCTCCCCCGCCGAAGCCGCCGAGGCCATGCGGTTGCACGTGCGCTACCGCCAGGAGGAAGTGATCGCGAAGTTCCGCCGCCTGCGCCGCCAGGCCGGCACCGCCGGCCGGGGCGTCGTGCGCGGTCCTCAGCGCCGCACGCTCGCAAAATTCCAAGGAAACCCCAATGAGAATTGCGTCCGCCAAGATCTGGCTGGTTGAAGGCGTGAAGTACAACTGGACCCTCCTCAAACTCGCCACCGAGGACGGCCTGACCGGCATCGGCGAGGCCACCAACTGGCCTGGCAGTCCCATGGTGCAGGCCGCCGCCCGCTATGTGGCGGAGTCGGTCGTCGGCCAGGACGCGGACCGCATCGGCTATCTCTGGACCAAGGCCTACCGCGACTTCAACTGGCTGGGGCAGGCGGGACCACTGCTGGACGCCATCAGCGCCGTCGACATCGCCTTATGGGATATCAAGGCTAAACGCGCCGGCATGCCGCTCTATCAGCTTCTCGGCGGCGCCTACCGCACCCGGATCCCGCTTTATGCCAACTACTGGTTCCTCGGCCGCGGCGATTCGCCCGCAGACTATTTCGAACAGGCCCGCGCCATGGCCGCCGCCGGCTACCGCGCCTGCAAGTTCGATCCCTTCCAGCACACCTCCTACCTCTATGGAGACCACCTCAGCACCAACCTGGGCCTCACCGAGGACCAGAAACGCGCCGCCCTCGATCGCTTGAAAGCCGTGCAGGAAGCGGTCGGAGCGGACTTCCCCATCGCCGTCGAAACCCACGCCATGCTCAACGGCCCCACGGCCGTCGAGATGGCGCACCGCATCCATCAGGCCGGCATCCGGGCGCTCTGGTATGAAGAGCCGGCCGGGCCGGAGTTCCCCGCCGCCCTGGCCGACATCCGCCGCCGCATCCCGATTCCGGTCTGCGCGGGCGAGCGCGTGCACTCGCGCTACCAGGCGCTGCCGCTGCTGGAGCGCGGCGCGGTCGACTTCCTGATGCCCGACATCACACGCTGCGGGGGCGTCTCGGAAATGCGCAACATCGCGGCGCTGGCCGAGGCCTTCAACGTCCCGGTGGCGCCCCACAATCCCAACGGCCCGGTGTCGACCATCGCTTCCGCCCACGTCATGGCCGCGACGCCGAACTTCTTCTTGCAGGAGTTCATGGTGCAGGACGTGCCCTGGCGCGACACCGTGCTCGACCGCCCGCTGCCGGTCCGCGACGGCGTGTTCCATCTCGATGACCGGCCCGGCCTGGGTTTCGATCTGGTCGAAGAAGAATTGGAGCGCCATCCTGGCGTCGTGGTCCCGCGCGAAGGTTTCTACATATGATTCGCACCCTGCTTGTTTACGACCCCCAGTGGGCGGCTTACGCGGACCGCTTCGCGGCGCTGCTCGGCGCGTCCTGGAGCGTGCGCGCGGGCGCCGGCCGGGAATGGCTCCGGCGGGAGATCCCCTCGGCCGACGCCATCCTCGCCCTCCGCCTGCCCGAAGAGGTCCTCGATGCCGCCGTCCGCCTGAAGCTGTTCCTGTTCCCGGGCGCGGGGCTGCTCGACACCGACCCGGCGCGCTATCCGGCCGGCTGCGCGGTGTCGAACGTGTATGAGCACGCCGCGGCGGTGGCCGAGTACGTCCTGGCCGCCATGCTGCTGCACGCCACCGGGATTGTCCGTTACGCGGAGACTTTCCGCGCCGGCCGCTGGGACGGCAGCGGACGCCTGGGCGGCGCCACCCACGGCGAGATCCACGGCCGCACGCTGGGGATCCTGGGTTACGGGAGCATCGGCCAGGCGGTTGCCGCGCGCGCCCGCGCCTTTGGCATGCGCGTGCTCGCCATCTGTGAAGACCCCGATCTGCCGCTGCCGGATGGCGCTCTCCGCCCGGAGTGGCTCGGCTCCCCCGCCGGCCTTCCCCGCCTGCTCGCCGAAGGCGACTTCCTGGTCATCGCCTGTCCGCTCACCCCCCAGACCCGCGGCCTCCTGGGCCCGCGCGAGTTCGCTCGGATGAAACCGTCCGCCTTCCTGATCAACGTCGCCCGGGCCGAGATTGCCGGCGAGCGCGCGCTGTTTGAGGCCTTGCGCGATGGACGCATCGCCGGCGCGGCGCTCGACGTCTGGTACCGCTACCCGGATTCCCTGGACGATTCCCTGCACGGCTCCGCGCTCCCCTTCCACGAACTGCCCAACGTCCTCGCCACGCCGCACATGGCCGGCTGGACCGCCGAAATGGTCGAGCGGCGGATCCGGAAGATGGTGGAGAATCTGAAGCGCCTCGAGCGCGGCGAGGCGCTCGAACGCGTCGTGTTCACCGGCGCCTGGGCGGGACGCCATCCCGTCGAGGCCGCCCCGTGACGCCGCCCCAGGCGCACGCCGCCGCCGCTGCCCGCGCCACGCGCGTCCGCTACCGCGTCGTGGCCTTCGCCGTGGCGCTGGCCGCCGTGACCTATCTGGACCGCGTCTGTATCGCCACGCTGGCCCCAGAGATCATGCGCGAACTGGGACTCGACCGCGTCCAGATGAGTTACGTCTTCAGCGCCTTTACGCTGGCCTACGCCATCTTCGAGATCCCCACCGCCTGGTGGGGCGAGAAGATCGGCACCCGCAAGGTGCTGACGCGCATCGTCGTATGGTGGTCGGCCTTCACCGTCGCCACCGCCGCCGCGTTCAACTACTGGAGCCTGCTGCTCGTCCGGTTTCTGTTCGGGGCCGGCGAAGCGGGCGCGTGGCCGAACGCCGCCAAGACGTTTTCGAGTTGGATTCCGGCTCATGAGCGCGGCCGGGTGCAGGGCATTTTCTTCATGGGCGCGCACCTGGCCGGCGGCATAACCCCCGCGCTGGTGGGCCTGCTGCTGCCGCTGCTCGGCTGGCGCGGCGTGTTCGTGGCTTTCGGGATGCTCGGCTTCGTCTGGGCCGCCTGGTGGTTCCGCTGGTTCCGCGACGACCCGGCCGAGCATCCGGCCGTCAACCAGCGCGAGGTGGAACTCATCCGCTCGGGCCGCCGTCCCGGCGCGCCGCACGGCGGCGGAGGCTTCTGGGGCCGCCTGCTCACCGACCGCAACGTGGCCGCGCTGTGCCTGGCCTACTTCGCCAACGGCTACGGCTTCTACTTCCTCATCACCTGGCTGCCGGCCTATCTGGAACAGGAACGCGGCTTCTCGAAAGCGGGCCTCTCGCTGTTCGCCGGCCTGCCGTTGCTGCTGAGCGTCTTCGGCGACCTGTTCGGCGGCATCGTCACCGACCGCCTGTCGAAGACCTACGGCCTGCGCGTGGGCCGCGTGGCGG
>CAKZVG010000242.1 GCA_937921835.1 uncultured Bryobacteraceae bacterium
GCGCCGCCAGATGTACGGCGGACGCGACCGCCGCGGCGTGCGCAAGCCGCTGATCGTCTTCACGCCCAAGAGCCTGCTGCGCCATCCCAAGGTGGTTTCCGGAATCGAGGAATTCACCGCCGGCGGCTTCCGCGAAGTCCTGCCCGATCCGCTGCCCGCCGACCGCGCCGCGCGCGTGCTTCTTTGCTCCGGCAAGGTCGATTACGATCTGCTCGCCGCGCGGGAGCAGCGCCAGGCGGAAAACACCGCCATCGTGCGCTTGGAGCAGTTGTACCCCTTCCCCGAAAACGACGTGCGCGAGGCCCTGGAGGGACTGGCCGCCTCGGCCGAGGTGTTCTGGGTGCAGGAAGAGCCGCGCAACATGGGACCGTGGCGCTTCGTGCGCGAGCGTCTGGAGCCGCTGCTTGAAGGCCGCGCGCTGCACTACGCCGGGCGCCCCGAAAGCGCCAGCACCGCCGCCGGCTCGCTCAAGCGCCACAACCAGGAGCAGGCGCAACTCGTCGAGGACGCCTTCGCTCCGCTGGACGCCGCCCGCCGCCCGCGCCTCGTGCCCAGGCGCAAGACGCGGTGAGAAGCGCACACCGCAGTTTCCCGCCGCGGCGCGCGGCATCCGGTTCCCGCCGGCCGGGATCTCTCCGCCCGCCTCGTCCGGGGCGAGCCCGGCGCCCGGCACGGTCAGCACGTTGCCCTTGCCGCACAGTTCGCCCGGCTGTTGGCCGCGCTTCACGACACAGTTGACGCAGGCCGCGCCGCCGAAGCGGTGCGCGAATCAGTATCAACGGCGCTTGAACTCCGTCTTGCTATATCATCTGGGTGGAGGTTGAAGCCTATGCGGAGCATGCTTTCCCTGACAGCGCTGGCGGTCCTGCTCGCGACGGCCCTTGTCAGTCTCGCGCCGCTTTGGGCGCAGGAATCCCGCGGCACTCTGCTCGGACGGGTGACCGACCCGAGCGGCGCCGTCCTGCCGAACGTGGCGGTCGAAGCCGTCAACAACTCCACCGGCGTCGTTGTCAGCGCCGTCACCAACAACGAAGGCAACTACCGGATCCCTTATCTGTTGGCCGGTGATTATCGCGTGACGTTCACCATCCCGGGCTTCCAGTAGCTCGTCCGCGACAAGGTCGAGATCCGCATCGCCGGCTTTACGACCCTCGACGTCGGCCTTACGGTCGGCGAACTCACCCAGCAGGTGACCGTCGAGGGAGGGGTGCCGCCGCTTGAGGTCTCCTCGGCGTCGCTCGGCCAAGTGGTGGACCGGCAGCGCATCCAGGAGTTGCCCTTCCGGGAGGGCAACCCGCACGAGCTGATGAAGATGGCGCCCGGCGTCTCCACCGCTACCCACCTGCGGCTGATGAAGCCGGGCATGACCGGCGTATTGTCGGAGAACTCCGTGGACGGCTCGGGCACCCGCAGCGCGGAGTTCGCCCTGGACGGCATCGCCAACACGGCCGGCAACCGCGTGGCCTACAGCCCTCCCTCGGCCGCGGTTCAGGAACTGAAGGTCCAGACCAGCACCTACGACGCCAGCCTCGGATTCACCTCGGGGGGAGTCGTCAACCTGGTCACCCGCAACGGAACGAACCAGTTCCACGGCGAGGGCTGGTACTTCTACCGCAACTCGCGCTTCGATTCCCGCGACTTCATGCAGAGCGCCACCAACCAGCCGAAACCCCGCTACCACGACAAGCGCGGCGGCTTCGCCGTGGGCGGTCCTATACGCCGCGACAAGGCGCACTTCTTCGTGGCCACCGAGTTCAACCCGTACCTGAACCCGTTCTCCTTCAACACCACCGTCCCCACGGCGAAGATGCGCACCGGCGATTTCAGCGAGGCGCCCCAGAACCAGCTCTACGACCCGCTCTCCGGGCGGATCGACCCTACCAACCCCGCCCGCATCGTGCGCGATCCCATCCCCGGCAACGTCATTCCCGCCAACCGCCTCAGCCCGATTTCACGCAAGCTGGTGGATCTCTGGCCGCTGCCGAACCGCTCCGGGCTTACCTCCAACTTCCAGCATCCCAACTGCGTCGAGGAGCACGATTGGAAAACCGTCACCAGCCGCGTCGACTACATGTTCTCCAGCGCCAACCGCGCCTTTGTGCGCTACTCGGAGGCGCGCTGGGATTACCGCGATCCGGACTACCACCTCAACAACATCTCGGGCGGCCACACCACCGGGCGGACGCAGCGGCTGATCGCCATTGATGACGTCCACACCATCTCGCCCACCATGCTGCTCAACGTGCGCTTCGGAATAACCTACCAGCGCGACGTCTTCGACCTCTTCTCCTCGGGCATCAACCTGGCCGACTACGGCCTGGGCGCTATCGCCAAGGTGAGTTCCACTCCCGGCCGGCTGACTCTCCCGCTCATCAATGTGGCCGGCATGACCGGCTGGCGGCAGGCGCTCGGCGCGGGCAACAGCACCGACAACAAGGACCGTCTCTATTCCGCCGGCGCGACGTTGAACTCCCTGCGCGGCAATCACACCTTCGCCATGGGCTTCGAGCACCGGCACTACAGCGAGTACTCCTACAACGACGCCCGCAGCCGGTCGCCGGTGTATGATTTCGGCACCGGCTGGGCGGTGGGACCCTACAATACTTCGGCCGGAGTGACTCACATCCACGCCACCGGGACCTTCATGATGGGTTACCCGACCGGCGGCTCCATGACCGTGATGCCCACCCGCGAGGAGAACTCTCCCCGCTTGGCGCTGTTTCTTCAAGACGACTGGCGCGTCAGCCGCGGGCTGACCCTGAACCTCGGCCTGCGCTACGAACTCGAGCGCCCCTCCACCGAAGTGAACGACGCTTCGGTGAACGGCATCGATCTCACCACGCCGCTCCCCATCGAGGCGGCGGTGAAAGCCAATTACGCCAAGGGCCCAATCCCGGAGCGCCCGGTCAATGACTTCAACATCCGCGGCGGCGTCCTCTACGCCGGCGTGGGCGGGCGGCGCCGCGGACTGTGGGAGATCCGGCGCGCGAATTTCATGCCCCGCATCGGCGCCGCCTGGCAGCTCGGCTCGAAGACGGTTCTGCGCGGCGGCTACGGCGTCTTTTACGACGCGCTCGGCGTCACCCGCAGCGACGCCAACCAGACCGGATTCTCGCGCGACACAGTGCTG
>CAKZVG010000243.1 GCA_937921835.1 uncultured Bryobacteraceae bacterium
CCGGGGTGAACTACGCCGTGATCGATAACCTGCGGCTGGGATCGATCCAGAGCGGCGGCGGAGGCGGAGGTGGAGACAGCCAGGACCCGCAACCCGGCGCGGTGCCCGAACCGCTGGTGCTGTTCACGGCGGGCAGCGGACTGCTCGCCATCGGTTTCAGAAGGTACTGGCAGACGAAACAGGCGGCGTAGCCGGATACGCGCGGCGCCGCGGGAACCGCCGCACGGCGCCCGCGCCTCACATCAGGTTCACCGGATCGACGTCGATCACCAGCGAGACGGGCGACCACTGCCGCTCCAGCGCGTGGCGCCGCAGGCTCTGTAGCGTTTCATTCAGCAGCTTGCGGCTGGCGGATTTGATCAGAAGCTGGTAGCGGAACTCTTCCTTCAAGCGCGGCACGGGCGCTTCGGCTGGCCCCAGCACCTTCATCCGGGGTGGCGCGGGCGTGAGCAGGCTGCCCAGTTCCGAGCTCATGCGCAGCGCGTCTTCCTGCTTCCGCGCGCGCACGATGACGTTGGCCAGCGCGGCGAAGGGAGGGTAGCGCATGGCGGCGCGGAACTGCACCTCCTTTTCATAAAAAAGACGGTAGTCCTGCCGCGCCGCGAAACGCACCGCGTAATGCTCGGGGTTGATGGTTTGCAGGATGACGATGCCGGGTGTTTCGCCGCGCCCGGCGCGTCCCGCCACTTGCGTCATGAGCTGGAACGTGCGTTCGGCGGCGCGGAAATCGGGCATGCCCAGGCCGACGTCGGCCGACACCACGCCCACCAGAGTCACGTTGGGGATGTCGTGTCCCTTGGCGATCATCTGCGTGCCCACGAGGATGTCGAAGTTGCCTTCCCGGAAGCCGCTGAGGATGGTTTCGTAGCGCCGTTTGCCGGTAGCGGTGTCGCGGTCCAGCCGGGCGATGCGCGCGCTGGGGAACAGGCTGTGCAGTTCGTCCTCGACCTTTTCCGAACCCGCGCCCATGAAGTGCATATACTCGCTGTCGCACTTCGGACAGCGCGACGGCACACGTTCGGCGTAGCCGCAGTAATGGCACAGCATGCGCCGGTCGCGGCGGTGGTAGGTGAGCGTCACGGCGCAATTGACGCACTCCAGGCGTTCGCCGCAGGAGCGGCAGGCGGCGAAACTCGAGAAGCCACGCCGGTTGAGCAGCAGCATGCTCTGCTCGCCGCTGTCCAACCGCGACCGCACGGCCTCCACCAGGCGGCGCGAAAACAGCGACTGCTTGCGGGTCTCGATGAATTCGGCCCGCATGTCCACCACTTCCACCTCGGGCATCGGGCGGCGCTCGATGCGCTCGGGCAGCTCGAGCAGCCGGTACTTGCCGCGCTCGGCGTTGTAGCGGCTCTCCAGACTGGGCGTGGCCGAGCCCAGCACCACCGTCGCGCCCGCCGCCTGGGCGCGCACGATGGCCGTGTCGCGCCCGTTGTAGCGCGGAGTCTCCTCCTGCTTGTAGCTCTGGTCGTGCTCCTCGTCGACCACCACCAGTCCCAGGTTCCGCACCGGCGCGAAGACGCCCGAGCGGGTGCCCACCACTACGCCCGCCTCGCCCGAGCGGATGCGGCGCCACTGCCCGGCGCGCTCACTGTCGTGAAAGGCCGAATGCAGAATCGCCACGCGTTCGCCGAAGCGCTGGAAGAACTGGCCCGCCACGGCCGGGGTGAGCGCGATTTCGGGCACCAGCAGGATCGCGCCCCGGCCGGCCGCGAGCGCCGCCTCGATGGCGTTCAAATACACCTCGGTCTTGCCCGAACCGGTGACGCCGTGCAGCAGAAACGTCTGAAACCGCCGGGATTCGACCGCCGCCCGGATCGCTTCGCAGGCCGCCTGCTGATGCGGGTTCAAGGTGTGCCGGGGGCGCGCCGGCCAGGCAGGCGCCAGCGGCTCCGGACGCAGCGTGACCAGTTCGCGGCGCGCCAACGAGCGCGCGGCGGCGCCAGCGCCCTTCACCTGCCCCTCCAGTTCTTGAAGGTTGTGCGAGCCGGGGTGCAGCTCGAGAAACGCCACCAGTTCGCGCTCGCGCTTGCTGAGCTTGACCTGGGCCGGGCGGCCGCGGAATTCCACTCTCAGCCTCGCCGCCGCGGCGCGCAGCGGATCGCGCGCCTCCTCGCCCGTTTCGGCCCGTACCAGCCCCTTCTTCTCAAGCGACCGCAAGGCGCGCTTGGCCAGCGGCGCTTTCTTGAGCAAATAAGCCGCCGACAGGGGCCGCTGTTCGAGCAACCGCAGCAGCCCGGCCAGGGGATCGTCTCCGGCCGCGCCCAGCAGCAATTGCCGCGCCGCATCGCGCCCCGCGTCGGTCAGCGCGTACGTTTTCGTGTGCCGCATTTCGCCAGCGAGCGGCGCCATGCTCCGCAGCACCTCGCCCAGCGGCGCGCAGTAGTAACCCGCAATCCAGCGCCCCAGCGCGAGCAGTCCGGCGTCCAGCACCGGCTCCTCGTCCACCAGCCGGAACACCGGCTTGGGCGTTACTTCAGGCGTCTCCGAGTGGCAGCGCAGAGCGAAGCCGGTCAGGCGCCGCGCGCCGAACGGCACCGTAACCCGCGCGCCCGGCTGCACCCGGTGCCGCAGGGTCTCGGGCAGCGAGTAGGTGAACAACTGGTCCACCGGCACCGGCAGGCTGACGTCGCAATAGAGGGCCGGATCCCGTAACTTCCCAGCCGTGTCCGGGTTAGTGTTGGTTGGAGGATCCGAACAGGACATGAGAATCGTCACTCTTATGGTAGCTTTGGTGAGCGCCTTCGCGTTGACCGCGGGCGCGGCGGCGATCGACGGCAAGTGGGTCGCCGAAATGAAGATCCCGGCCGGCAAGAAGGCGGGCGCCAGCGAGCAGACCATTACCACGGTGTTGGATCTGAAGAGCAGCGGCAGCACCCTCACCGGCAGCGTCACCACGAAGGCGGGACGGCGCGACCGCGAAGTGCAGATTCAGGACGGCAAGATCGAAGGCAACAGTTTCTCCTTCGTGACCGTGATGCCGGGCAAGAAGGGCGACCAGAAGCTGGTGTGGAAGGGAACGGTCGAAGGCGACACGCTTAAGGGCACGCGCGGACGCGAGGATCAGAAGCGCGGGCTGCCTTTCACCGCCAAGAAGCAGTAGCGGCACGGCCGGGCCGGGGGATGAGGGAACTATCGGGGGCCA
>CAKZVG010000244.1 GCA_937921835.1 uncultured Bryobacteraceae bacterium
GCCGGGCGGGGGAGGGTCCTCCGGCGGGGGCAGTCCTCCGGGCGGAGGCGGCGGGCAGGCGGCGGTCCCGCGTCCACGCATCGCAGCCGGGGGCGTCGCGGGCGCCGGCCTGAGCGTGCCGAAAGTAGGGCACTTGGCGCCGCTCGGCCTGTACACGGTGTTCGGCGCCGATTTCATGGACGCGGGCGCCGGCGGAACGGTGGAGGCCGGCGACATCGCCAGCGGCCAGCTTCCGCTGCGCTTCCGCGGCGTGTGCCTCGAGGCCGGCGGGACCTTGGCGCCGCTGGTGCAGGCTTACCCGACTCAGATCACCTTCCAGGCGCCGGCGCTGGCCGCCGGATCCCGGGTGAACATCCGCGTGTTGCGCAACTGCCGCGAATCGAACGAGACGGCCAGCGATCCCGAACCGGTCGAGGTGCGTGCCACCTCGCCCGAGTTCTTCTTCTTCGTGCAAAACCAGAACGGGCGGAACCCGGCTGCGGCGGTGGATGCCCAGAGCGGGGCGCGCATCGGACCGCCGGGTCTTATTCCGGGCGTGGATTTCACTCCCGCGCGGCCGGGCGGCGTCGTAACGGTGTTTGGCACGGGCTTCGGGATCACCACCCCCTATCTCTTCCCCGGGCAGCTCGCAACCGGCGCGGCGCGGGCGGCCGCCCCGGCCGAGGCCACGCTCGGCGGCATTGCGCTCGCTCCCGAGGACATCCTGTACGCCGGCGTCACACCCGGCTTTGCCGGTCTGTTCCAGATCAGCCTGCGCATTCCCGAAGATGCGCCGGATGGCGACCTCCCGCTCGAGATCGTGTTGGGCGGGGTTCCCACGCCCCCGGGTGCGTATCTCACCGTGCGCAGGTGAACGGAGAACTCCCATGAATCAGTCCCCGGACTCGCGCCTGTCGCGGCGCTCCTTCGCCCGCGGCCTCGCGGCGGTAGCGGCGGCTCCTGGCGCGGCGCGGGCCGGCCAGTCCGGTCCGCCACTGGTGGCCTTCCCGGCTCCCTGGACTTCGCCGTTCCGCGTGGACGCCGCCTACCCGCATCACCTGGTGAACCAGGAGGGCGAGCGCCTGTTCATTTTGAACAAGACCGCCTGGGCCTATTTTGGCTGCAAGGATCCGCGGGGCGTGGTGGAACGCGCCCGCGAGCAGGGGATCACCGTCATCCGGGTCGTGCTGGAGGGGACTCCTTATTACGACCAGCTTGGCATCGACTGCTGGCCGTGGGCCGGAACCCGCGCTGAGCCCGATTGGTCCCGCTTCAATGAGGAATACTGGGACCGGGTCGAGGAGCGCATCCGAATCGCCGGCGAGGCTGGGATTGGCTTCGACCTCTGCCTCTACTTCTCGCTGCGTCCCGAGGCGGGGGAGATCGCGCGGCACCGCCCGTACTGGGAACAGACGCTCAAGCGCCTCGCCAGGTACGCCAACGTGCTCGCCTGGGAAATGGCGAACGAGTACACACGCAACGCCGCATTTCAAGACGCGGCGGGAGCGTACTTCAAGCGGAACGACCCCTGGGGCCGGCCGGTCTGCTCCTCCGACGGCACCACCGACGACGCGCTGTGGCCCCACAAACCGTGGATGGACCTGGCCATCGTTCACACTTGCACCTCCTCGACGCCCTCGCATCCACTCAAGGACTGGTATCAGAGCGTGGCGCGCAACGTGCGGTCGTATGGGAAGCCGGCTTTCAATAACGAGTCCGGCCGCGAGCAGCGCCACCACAACGACGACCCCGTGCACCGGCGCAAGCAGGGCTGGATCTGGTGCGCGTCGGGAGGCTTCTGGACTTGGCATTCCTGGGAGGGGTGCGAGGGCATCGATGACGCCGGCTACCGGGGTCCGGGCGCGGAGTACCTGCGCCCGATGAGCGATTTCTTCCGTTCGATCGCTTTCTGGCGCTTGAATCCCAACTACACGGTGTTTGCCGTGGACAACCCGGCGGTGATCGGAACTTCCGCCGCTGACGCCGTCCGGGAACTCGCCGTCATTTACCTGTGCACGCCCGAATCGGGCGCTAAAGCGGCGCCGTTCAAGGCCAGAATCCGGCTCCCCGCCGGCGCCTACCGCGTCGAGTTCATCGACCCGGTGGATCTCTCCGGCGTGGGATCCGTCGAGTTCGAGTCCAGGAACCTTGGCACAATTGGGCAGGTCGGCGTGCCGGCCTTCACCGATGATCTGCTGGTGAAGATCGTGAACCTGCGGGCGGCCGAACGTTCCCCGCTGCCCGGCACGAGGTAGCCATGCGAACGATTCTGACAGCCGCCGCGGCGGCCTTGGTGGCCGCCATCGCGGTTTTCCTGCTGACCAGCCGCGAGCCGCGCGGCCGTCTGGATTCTCCCGCCGTGCTGGCGCAGGTGCAGCGACTGAGCCGCCTCGTCACCGTCAAGTACACGGTGCAGAAGGTGGTCGGCCTGGAGGAAAAGAAGAAGCCGCTCGGCAGCGAGTCGATTCTGTTGATCGTGCAGGCGCGGGTGGAAGCGGGCGTGGATCTGGAATCGCTGCGGCCCGGCGACGTCACGGTGCGCGGCGGCGGGACGGTTGTGCTGCGCCTGCCGGAAGCCGCCATCCTGAGCGTGGCCATCAACGAGCACGCCACCAAGGTATGGGACCGCCAGAAGACTTGGTGGACACCCTGGGTGCCCTATAGTCTGGACCTCGAACAACGCGCCCGCGTCGCCGGCCTGGAAGCGGCGCGGG
>CAKZVG010000245.1 GCA_937921835.1 uncultured Bryobacteraceae bacterium
TGCCCGACGTCCCGGACGCCGAGATCGCCTGGAGCGTACATTTCTCGGTCGGCGCCATCGCGCACACCCTCGCGGCGCGGCATATGGTGCTGCTCATCAGCCGCGGGATGTGCGATATCAACGACACCGAGGGGATCCGCCGCCGCCTGATCGCTTACATCTGCGGAGGCTTGCGGGCGGCCGCGCGCGCGGAAGCCTCCGGGGAGTGAGGGAATGCCAATGTCCACCCGGTTCGTATTCCTGCTGGCCGCACTGGCGGCGGTTGCCGCGGCGGAGGCGCCGTCCCCGCCGCCGGTGCCGCTCAGCCTCCAACAGGCCATCGATCTCGCCCTGGCGCCCGATGGGGCGACCCGCCTTCAGCTTGCGCGCGAATTCGTCCGCCAGGCGGAGGCGCGCGCGGCGCAGGCTCGATCCGCGCTGCTGCCGGATCTCGATGCCTCCGCGAGCGGCCAGAACCAGACCCGCAACCTGCGCGCGTTCGGCATCCAGTTCGAAAGCCCGTTTCCCGGCTTCGAGTTTCCCCGCCTGGCCGGTCCTTTCACGGTGTTCGATCTGCGCGCCACCGCCACCCAGACCGTCTTCGACATCGGCGCGGTGCGGCGTCTCCAGGCGGCGCGCGCGGCGGCATCGGCGGCGCGCCTGGAGGAGGAAAGCGCGCGCAACCAGGTGACCGACCAGGTGGCGCGTGTGTACCTGGCCGGTCTGCGCGGACAAGCCGCGGTGGAAGCGGCCGAGGCCAACGTCGAACTCGCGCGGGCGCTTCTCCGGCTGGCCGAATCGCAGAAGGCGGCGGGCGCCGGAACGGGCATCGAGGTGACACGCGCCCGGGTGCAGCTTTCCAACGAAGAACAGCGCCTGCTGGTCAGCCGCAACCAGCGCGCGCGCGCGCTGCTCGAACTGAAGCGGCTCGCCGGCATGCCGCAGGACACGCCGGTCGAACTCAGCGACCGGCTGGCCTACGTCCCCACCGATCCGGTGACGGTGGAAACCGCCGTGGCCACCGCCGCCCGGGAGCGGGCCGAACTTCGCGCGCAGCGGCGGCGCGAAGAGAGCGCGCGCCTCAGCCTGGGCGCCGTGAAGTCCGAGCGGCTGCCCTCCATCGTGGCCTTCGGCGACTACGGTACGATCGGCTCCGGTCCCGCCGACGCCATCCCGACGCGCGCTTACGGGCTCGCGCTGCGCCTGCCGGTGTTCGACGGCGGACGCCGCGCGGCGCGGCGCGCGGAAGCGATCTCCGCCCTGCGCGTCGAGGAACTCCGCACCCGCGACCTCGCCCGGCAGGTGGAACTCGACGTCCGCCTCGCCCTCGACAGCCTCGAATCGGCCGAAGGGCAGGTGAAGGCGGCCGGCGAGGGTCTCCAGCTCGCCGAGAACGAACTTGCCCAGGCGCGCCGGCGCTACCAGGCCGGCCTTACCAGCAGTCTTGAAGTCACCGACGCGCAGACGCGCCTGGAGCGGGCGCGCGCCAACCACATCGACGCGCTGTTCAACTACAACCTTGCGCAGATCGACCTGACCACCGCGCTGGGCGGCGCCAGGTATCGAGCGACCAAGTAGAGGAGTCCCCGCATGAAGAAACGCATCATTCCCGTGATGGCAGTGGCCGCCCTGGTTGTGGCGCTCGCGCTGTGGAAGGCGGGCGTTTTCAGACATGCCCCCGAAGACCGCATCCTGATTTCGGGCAACCTCGAGCTGACCGAAGTCGACATCGCCTTCAAGACGCCCGGCAAGCTGGTGGAGCTGGCGGTTGAGGAGGGCGACACGGTGAAACGCGGCCAGTTCCTGGCGCGCCTCGATCCCGATCTGCTCGAACGCCAGAAAGCCCGCGAAGAGGCCGGCATCGACGCCGCCTCCTCCGGGCTGGCGCAGTTGCTCACCGCCATTCGGTTCCAGCAGGAAGCCATGAGCAGCGAGGTGGAACTGCGACGCGCCGAACTGCGCCAAGCCGAGGCGCACCTGGCGGAACTGGAGGCCGGCAGCCGCCCGCAGGAAGTCCGGCAGGCGCGCGAACTCGTGGCGCAGGCGCGCGCCGGCTACGAGCAGGCCGCGCGGGACTGGCAGCGCGCTCAGACCCTTTACGCCAACGAGGACATCTCCACCGCGCAGTACGACCAGTTCCGCGCCCGCTTTCAGGCCAGCGAGGCCGAGCTCAAACAGGCCGGGGAGCGGTTGGCGCTGGTCGAGGAAGGCCCGCGCAAGGAAACCATCGAGATGGCCCGCGCCCAGGTCGCGCGCGCCCGCGCGGCCCTGCGCCTGGCCGAAGCGACGGGTTACGAAGTGCGCCGCCGCCAGGAAGAACTCGCGGCGCGCCGCGCCGAGATCGGACGCGCCAAGGCGCAACTGGCGATCGTCGAATCGCAGATCGGCGACCTGAAGGCCCACTCGCCCATCGACGGCGCGGTGCTGGTGAAGTCCGCCGAGTTGGGCGAGGTGATCGCCGCTGGCACCTCGGTGGTGCGCATCGGCGACCTCGACCGTCCCTGGCTGCGCGGCTACATCAACCAGACGGACCTCGGGCGCGTGAAACTGGGGCAGAAGGCGCGCCTCAGCTCCGACTCCTTCCCCGGCAAGACCTACGCCGGGCGAGTGTCCTTCATCGCTTCCGAGGCCGAGTTCACGCCCAAGCAGATCCAGACCCAGGAACAGCGCGTGAAGCTGGTCTACCGCATCAAGATCGACGTCGAAAACCCGCGGCACGAGCTGAAGTCGAACATGCCGCTGGAGGCCGAAATCCTGCTGGACGGGAGGTAGCGCATGGCGGCAAT
Source organism: uncultured Bryobacteraceae bacterium (assembly GCA_937921835.1). Lineage (GTDB taxonomy): Bacteria > Acidobacteriota > Terriglobia > Bryobacterales > Bryobacteraceae > CAKZVG01. Next base: position 2,766 of record CAKZVG010000245.1, read on the forward strand.
GATCCGGGCCTCAAATCTGACGCGCCGCTTCGGCGGCTTGACGGCGGTTGGCGGACTCGACCTCGAAATCCCGGCCGGCGAGGTGTTCGGCATGGTGGGACCCGATGGCGCCGGCAAGACCACCACGCTGCGCATGCTCTGCGGGCTGCTCGATCCCACCGCGGGCAGCCGCGAAATCGACGGGCGTGACGTGGGGCGCGAACCGGACGCCGTGAAGGACCGCATCGGCTACATGGCCCAGCGCTTCGGCCTCTACGGCGACCTCACGGTCGAGGAGAACATGATCTTCTACGCCGATCTGTTCGGCGTCACCGGCGCCGCCCGCGGGCGCCTGATGGAACAACTGCTCCAGATGACGCGCATGGCGCCTTTCCGCGGCCGCCCGGCGGCCCAACTCTCCGGCGGGATGAAACAAAAACTGGCCCTAATGTGCACGTTGCTGCACCGCCCGCGGGTCCTGTTCCTCGACGAGCCCACCAACGGCGTCGACCCCGTGTCGCGCCGTGATTTCTGGGTGATTCTCAAGGACCTGGTCGAGGGCGGGATGACGGTGCTGCTGACCACCGCCTATCTCGACGAAGCCGAGCGCTGCGACCGCGTCGGACTGCTGCACAAAGGCCGCCTGATCCGCTGTGGAGCGCCCGAGGCGCTGCGCCAGAGCGTACAGGAAAGCTGCTTCGCCGTCCGCGCGGCCGACAACCGGCTGGCCCGCGGCGTCCTCCAACGCCTGCCCGGGGTCGTCAGCGCGGAGCCTTGCGGTTCCGTCCTGCACGTCTTCCTCGACACGGCCCGCGCGCCCGTCGCGGAGGTGCGCCGCAAGCTGGAGGCGGCGGGCGCGGGCGAA
>CAKZVG010000246.1 GCA_937921835.1 uncultured Bryobacteraceae bacterium
CTCCCGTCGCGTGCCCGGCGAAGCGGAGGATGACGCCCACTCCGTTTCCTCCGCTGACGGGTGAAGTCTCGGGATCGACGCGGTGGATGGTGATGGAGGTCCGCACTTCATAATCCCGCCAGGAGCGCTCGCCGATCAGGAACACCCGGTCGTAGCCCGTCTGCCGCGTCCGCAGGCCGGCTTCTCCGATCCCCCACCAGCCGTCCACATACTGCCCCACATCCTGGGGGTCGCGGACTTCCTTCCAGCGGATCCGCACCGGGAGCGGTCGCGCGCCAGCCTCCCGCACCACGGTGACCGTCCGCGTCAGTTCCGCGCCGTCAAGAAAACGCGCCGTAATGGTGACCAAGTTGGGACCCGGTTCCAGCCGCAAGACCGGGATGTCGGCATTGAAGTCGCCATCGTTCACCAGCCGGCGGTGCGCGCGGAAGCTCAGCGGGAACTCGCCTCCCTGGCCGAGCTTCCAGCTCAGGGTATCCACTTCGCGCCAGGGCCGCACCCGCCCCATCAGGTTGAAGTCGTCCTGCGCGTCGCCGAGGTGGCCGACCCGCTGCCGGTCACCGTGCCAGATCTCGATGGCGCGGGCGCCGGGAGGCGCTTGCGGGCGGGCGGGAAGCCAGAGGAAGGCGGCCACCATCAGGGCGAGGAACGCGTTCCGCGGCATGGCTATCGTAATTCTACAACTCCGGCCCGGCCGGCGCCGGGAGGCGGGCCGCGCAAGCCCCCGAAACCGCAGTTCTTAGCGCGGTATACTACAGGTTTTGGGACCCCGATCCCACGTGCACCTGGAGTTGGTTATGGCGGCAGTCAAACCCATGGGATTTTCCGCGGGCCTGAGTTTTTCCGAAGCCCTCGACTCCGAGGCCGGCCTCGCGCGCCAGGCCCTTTATTACATGCAATTGATGCGGGAAGTCGAGGAGCGCATCGAACGCAAGCTGTACCGGCAGGGCAAGATCGTGGGGGGCGTCTACGTGGGGCGCGGCCAGGAGGCCATCTGCGTGGGCGCGGGACTTGCCGCCGAGCCGGACGACATGCTGTTTCCTTGCCACCGCGACCTCGCCCTGTACTTCATCCGCGGCGTGCATCCGCGCCAGGTTTTCGCGCAGTACATGGGCCGCGTTGGCGGTCTCACGCGCGGCAAGGACGGCAACATGCACATGGGCGACCTCAGGCTGCGCATCGTGGCGATCATCAGCGCCATGGCCGCCTCGGTTCCAGTCGCCGCCGGCGCCGCGATGGCCCAGAAGTACAAAGGCTCGCGCGACGTCACGATGGTATTCTTCGGCGACGGCGCCACCAGCCGCGGCGACTGGCACGAGGGCATCAACCTGGCCAGCGTGCAGAAGGCGCCGCTGGTGCTGGTCTGCAACAACAACCACTACGCCTACTCGACGCCGCTCGACAAGCAGATGGCTTGCGAAAACGTGGCCGACCGCGCGCCCGGCTACGGCATCGCGGCCGAGATCGTCGACGGCAACGACGTGTTCGCCGTCCACCAGGCCGCGCGCCGCGCCGTGCGCCACGCCCGCGAAGGCCGGGGACCCTATCTCATCGAGTGCAAGACGTTCCGCATGACCGGGCACTCGGCGCACGATCCCGGCGACTATGTACCCAAGCACCTGTGGGAGGAGTGGGCGCAGAAGGATCCGATCGACCGGGTGCGGCGGCGCATGATCGAGGAAGGCTGGGCCGTGGAGAGCGAACTGGACGCCATCTCGGCCGGCATCCGCCGGGACGTGGACGCCGCCATCGAGTGGGCCGAAGCGAGCCCTTTCCCCGACCCGTCGGAATTGCTCGAGCACGTCTACGATCCCGCGCCGCGGAGCATCTGACCATGGCCCTCACAACTTACGTGGAAGCGGTGCGGCAGGGGATTTGGGAAGAAATGGAGCGCGATCCGGACGTCTTCCTCATCGGCGAGGACCTGGGAGTCTACGGCGGCGCGTTCAAGGTGACCCTGGGGATGCTCGAGCGCTTCGGCGAGCGGCGCGTGATCGATACCCCGATCTCGGAGTCCGCCATCGTGGGAGCGGCCATCGGCGCCAGTTTCATGGGCCTGCGGCCGGTGGCCGAAATGCAGTTCGCCGACTTCATCTCCTGCGCCTTCGACCAGATCGTCAACTTCGCGGCCAAGTGCCGTTACCGCTGGAACGCGCCCGCGCCCATCGTGGTGCGCGCGCCCTCCGGCGGGGGCATTCACGGCGGGCCGTTCCATTCGCAGAACCCAGAGGCCTGGTTTTGCCACACCCCAGGGCTTAAGGTCATCGCTCCGGCGACGGCTTACGACGCCAAGGGGCTCATCAAGTCCGCCATCCGCGACAACGACCCCGTGATCTTCTTCGAGCACAAGGCGCTCTACCGCCGCGTCAAGGAAGACCTCCCGGAGCAGGAGTACACCGTGCCCATCGGCAAGGCGCGCGTCTTCCGCGAAGGCCGGGATCTCACCGTGGTGACTTATGGCGCCATGGTGTACGCCGCCGAGGAAGCCGCCAACGAACTGGCCCGCGAAGGGATTTCCATGGAGATCGTCGATCTCCGCACCCTGCTGCCCATCGACGAAGAAACCATCCTGGCGAGCGTGCGCAAGACATCCAAGGCGATTCTGCTGCACGAAGCCACGCTCACCGGCGGCATCGGCGGGGAACTCGCCGCCCGCATCGCGGAGAAGGCCTTCGAGCACCTGGACGGTCCCGTGCTCCGCATCGCGGCGCCGGATTGCCCGGTTCCCTACAGTCCTCCGCTTGAGGACGCATTTCTCCCCAACGCAAGAAAGGTGATCGAGAAGGCCCGCTGGTTATATCATTACTAAGCCGCCGGTGGTCATCGTTTTGTGACTGTTTAGTACTCGTAATGTAATTGGCATCAGATAATCTGGTCTTTATGAGGTTACTTTGTTCCATCGGGGCGGCGCTATTTGTCCTGGGCGTGTCCCTATCCGCGCAGCAGCGCAGCGGGGCCGTAGGCGGCCTGGTGACGGACCCGTCGGGCGGAGCGGTCCAGGCCGCGCGCGTGAAACTGGTCAACACAGGCACGGGACTCGAACGCCACACGCTTTCCGACAACGCCGGCAATTACCTGTTTCCGCTCGCGCCCGTGGGCGTCTACGCCGTGACCGCCGAGAAGCCCGGTTTCCAAAGCCTGACCCGCGAAGGCGTGCTGGTCAACGTCAACCAGCAGGCGCGGGTCGATTTCGAGCTGGCCATCGCCACCAGCGAACAAACCGTGACGGTCACCGGCGACGCCCCGCAAGTGAATACCTCCGACGCCACCAACGGCGTGGTACTTCCCCCGGCCGCCATCCATAACCTCCCGCTGAACGGGCGTAATTTCATCGAACTGGGGGCACTGGTGCCGGGCGCGGTGGCGACGCCCTACCGCTTCGCGGTGCAAGGCATCCAGGCGGCCACGAACGGCTTCAGCGTCAACGGACTGCGCACGCAGTCGAATAACTTCCTGCTGGACGGAGTGACCAACAACGACCAGATGTTCAACGGCTATTCGCTCGCGCCGCCGCCCGACGCCATCGAACAGTTCAAGGTCATCAGCAGCAACTTCACGGCCGAATACGGCAACAACGCGGGCAGCGTGGTGAACGTGGTCACGCGCGCCGGCGGCAACGCCTTGCACGGCGCCGCCTGGAACTACCTGCGCAACGACGCGGTGGACGCGCGGAACTTCTTCGCCGCCTCGAATCCGCCGCTGCGGCAGAACCAGTTTGGCGCCCTGGCCGGCGGCCCGCTGGTGAAAGACCGCACCTTCTGGTTCGGCTACTACGAAGGACTGCGGGCGCGCGTCGGCACGGTGCAGAACGTGGTCGTCCTCACCGAGGCGCAGCGCGGCGGCAATCTGGCGGGAGTCACCCCCGCCGCCCGCGATCCGCTCAACAACCAGCCCTTCGCCGGGGGAGTGATTCCGGCGGCGCGCATCAGCCCGGTGTCGAAGAACCTGCTCGAGCGCTACGTGCCGCTGCCCAACTTCGGCGTCAACCGCTACAACCGCGCACCGTCGATCAACACCGACCAGGATCAGTTCGGCGCGCGCGGCGATCACCGTTTCAGCGCCGCCAACACGCTGTTCCTGCGTTACTCCTACTCTCGCACGGACACCAGCAATCCGCTCGGCGCGGGCAGCTTCTCGCCCTCCGGGTCGGGATCCTTCAACGCCGCGCATCAGGCGGTGGTTTCCGACACCCACGTCTTCTCGCCCACCCTGCTGAACGAATTCAGCGCTTCTTTCCTGCGTCTGTTCGGGAAGCCCGCCACCTGGAGCGGCGTCGACCTTGCCAGTCTCGGCTTCCGCTATCCGGCCACCGAACCCAGCGCCAAGGGCCTGCCCATTGTCACTTTAAGCGGTCTCTTCTCGATTGGCGACGTGGCGCAGTCCTGGACCAAGCTGGCGCGCAACACCTACCAGGTTTTCGACAACCTCAGCTACATTCGCGGTCGGCACACCTTCAAGACCGGCTTCGATCTCCGCCGCCAGCAAATCTACCTGGTCTTCCCCAACCGCCCCAACGGCGACTTCACGCTCTCGGGAGCGGTGAGCGGCAACGCCATCGCCGACTTCCTGCTCGGGCGCCCGGCGCAGTTCCGCCAGGGCGGCGGCGACCCCGCCAAGCACTTCGTCAACCACGTCTTCGGACTTTACTTGCAGGACGACTGGAAAGCCACCCGCAAACTGACCCTGAACCTGGGCGTACGCTACGAATTGGGGCTTCCCTACTACGACAAGCAGGACCGCATGGCGTCGTTCCAACCGGGCAAGAAATCAAGCGTGCGCCCGGCGGCACCCGTGAACCTGCTCTTCCCCGGCGACGCCGGCGTGCCGCGGGCCACCATTCCCACCGACTCCAACAACATCGCGCCGCGCTTCGGCTTCGCCTACGACGTTTTCGGCGACGGGCGCACCAGCGTGCGCGGCGGCTACGGCGTCTTCTTCGACGCCGTGCCGGGCGTGGGCGTGTTCCAAAACATTAACGTCCCGCCCTTCAACCGCTTTGTACAGATCGACGTCCCGCCTTCGCTCGAGAATCCCTACGCCAACTTCGCCATCAATCCGCAGGTGGACCCGCGCCGGGAATTTCCCTGCCCCTGCCTGGTGATCGGCTTCTCGCCCGATTTCCGCAGCCCCTACGCGCAGCACTTCAACTTCAGCCTCCAGCGTCAACTGGGCAAGGACCTGATGGCCGAGGCGGGCTACGCCGGCTCCACCGGAATCAAGCTGCCCGGCTACCTGGAAATCAACCCCGCCGTGCCCGGCCCCACCGCCTCGCGGGCCAACACCCAGCAACGGCGTATCTACCAGGACTTCAACTTAGTCCGCCCGACCTTCAGCCGCTTCAATTCGAATTACCATTCGCTGCAAACGCGCCTCGAGAAACGGCTAAGTTCCGGACTGAGCTTCCTGACGGCTTACACGTGGGGCAAGGCCATCGATTACCAGTCCTCGCTGAACTTCAGCGGCGAGACCCGGCCGCAGGACGCCTTCAGCCTGAAGGACGTGCGCGGGCTGGCGGCCTTCGATACGCGGCACCGCTTCGTTTTCAGTTACAACTATGATCTGCCCTTCTTCCGCCGCGGCCCGGCGCTGGCGCGCCACGCGCTCGGAGGCTGGCGACTGAACGGCATCCTCTCCGCGCAGAGCGGCAACCCCCTGACGGTGAACGACGCCGTCGACCACAGCCTGCGCGGCCTCAACGCCGACCGTCCCGACCAGGTGAAGAACCCCAACAACGGCCCCAAGACGCCCCAGCAGTGGTTCGACACCAGCGCCTTTGTGCGCCTGCCGGACGTGCCGGGCGGGCAACGCTCCGGCACCGCCGGGCGCAACACGGTGATCAGCCCGGGACTGGTGCAGACCGATCTCTCGGTCTTCAAGACCTTCGCCATCGGTGAGAGCCACAGCCTGGACTTCCGGAGCGAGTTCTTCAACGCCCTCAACCGGACCAATTTCGGCACGCCGGGCACCGCCATCAGCACGCCCCAGACCTTCGGGGTCATCCAGGCCGCCCGCCCGGCCCGCATCCTCCAGTTCGCGCTGAAGTACCGCTTCTGACGGGCGCGCCGGTGGAGGAGGGCCCGCGCTGGTTTTAAGCACGCCGTACGCCGGCGGTGAAGGCGCGGCGCGGATTGTCCACCGTCAGCCGGTGAATCTCCTGGCGCGTGTAGCCGGCCTCTTCGAGCGCTGGCACGAAGTGCGTGAAGAGGGCGTCGTAGGGCTTCGGCGGGCGGCCGAGGGCGCGGTAGGAGTTGCCGTCGTGCGAAAGCAGGACCTGTCCCAGCGCGCCGCGCCGCTTCATCATCTCCACCAGCGCCAGGTGGCGGCCCACCGAATCGGGCACCAGGCCGTCGAATTCCAGCCAGGCCCCGGCCTCGGCCGCTTCCGCCAGCGCCGCCTCATCCTTCACCGAATGCGCGTGCACCCAGATCCAGGCTTGCGGGGAAACGCCCTCGGAATTGAGCACCGCAAGCTGCCCGCGCGCGCCTTCCGGGTTATCGCCGGTGTGCACCGCCAGCGCCAGGCCGCTTTCCAGGTGGACGCGCGCCGCGGCGGCGACGAGCTTGCGTCCAAGATCGGAAAGCGGACCGGCGTCGAAGCCCAGTTTGACGAAGCCCGGCCGGATGCCCGTGCCCTCGATCCCCTCGCGCCACTCGCGCAACCAGCGCGCGGCGAGCTCGCCGGCCGTCTCGCGCCGCGCGTGCTCCGGCAGGTAGCGGCCTCCGGCCGCGGCATAGTAGCCGGTGTTCGTGAGGATGTGCAGTCCGGTCTGCTCCGAGATCCGCTTGAGCAGGGCCGGCGCGCGCCCGAACCAGGCGGTGGTGCAGTCGGCGATCGAGCGGCAGCCGAGCGCGTACAGGTTCTTGAGATAGGGGATCACGGTCCCGAACAGCTTGTCCTCGTCGTAGACGGGCCTCTCGGCCGCATCCGCGCCGAACAGCGACATGACGTGCTCGTGGGGCAGCATCAGGCCCAGATCGCCGCCATCGACGGCGCCGCGCACCGTCATCGCCTGCCGCCCGGGGGCGGCCGCCAGTGGAACGCACGAGGCGGCCAGAAACTCGCGTCTGCGCATACGCACCTACTTTCTCCGGAAAACCAGCAGATACTGGCTGCGCGGGACGTGATCCCGCCGGTAAACCAGACGGAATCCGTTGGCTTCGATTTCCTTGACCACCTCGGCGTCTTCCAGCCGCACGTGATCCGGATCGCGGAAGTATGCCTTGTAGTAATCCACCACCACCAGCCGCCCGCCGGCCTTGAGCGTGTTGCGAATGCCCTCCAGCATCCGCTCCGGGTAATTGAAGTGGTGATATGTATCGAGCGTCACGATGACGTCCGCGATCCGCCGCGGCAGGTTCACATCGGTCTCGGCGCCGAGGACGAACTCGACGTTCGGCAGCTTGCGGGCCTCGACCTTGCGGCGCGCCCGGTCGAGGAAATCCGGGTGGATGTCCTGCGCCAGCACCTTGCCCGACGGTCCCACCGCCTCGCTCAAGTACGGCAGCAGAAAGCCCACGCCCGTTCCGAGATCCACCACCGTCATGCCGGGCGCCAGCTTCAGCGCCGCCACCAGTTCCCGCGGCTTCACCAGTTCGTCGCGCCGGGGGCTGTCCAGCCAGCGCGCGACACGGCGCCGCGATTCCTGCGTCTGGTAGCCCTCGTTGGCCCGCTCGGCGACCTGCGCGATGGCAGCCGCCGCAAGCAGCGCGGCGAGGGACCAGCGCAACTTCACAAAGCCGTCTCCATGGGCAACGCCAGCGGCGGCTCGACCAGAAAGCTCAACTCCGACATGCGCTCGACGGCTTCGCGCACCGCCTGCTCCGGCGACGGTTCGGTGGTGATGACGAACGGCAGGTTGTCCTTCGATTCGCAGGGAAGCTGGAGCACGGCATCGAGGCTGATGTGTTTCTCGGCCAGAATCCCGGCCAGGGCGGCGATGATGCCCGGCTGGTCCTTGACGCGGAAGCGCAGGTAGAAGGCGCGCTTCTGCATGCTGACCGGAATGGGCTTGTACTCGCCCAGCCGTTCGTGCGCGAAGGGCGACACGCGCTCCGGGCTGCCGCGGCGGATCTCGCGCGCCACGCGCATCAGGTCGCTCACCACGGCGACGCCGGTGGGATGCGGTCCCGCGCCCCGCCCGTAATAGAAGGTATCCTGGCCGTAGTGGCCGCGCACCCAGACGGCGTTGTAGGAGCCCCGCACGCCCGCCAGAATGGTGTCGGAGGGAATCAGCGCCGGCCGCACCGAC
>CAKZVG010000247.1 GCA_937921835.1 uncultured Bryobacteraceae bacterium
GCCGCACCGCTTCGGCCACGCCCGGCGCCTTGGGCCAGCTCGTCGCCGCGTTGTTCAGGTAGACCATGCGCACCGCCCCACGTTCCCCTTATCGGAACACGCGCGGGAAACACGCGTCGGGGCAGCGCGGCTAGCGCTCGAAGGCTTTGCGCAGTTGGGTCGCCGCCCAGGCGAGGTCCTTCTCGGCGATGATCAGCGGCGGGGCCAGGCGGATGACGTAGTCATGGGTCTCCTTGCAGAGCAGCCCGAGATCCATGAGCTTTTCGCAATAGGGCCGGGCGGGAACCAGCAGTTCGATCCCCACCAGCAGCCCGCGCCCGCGGATCTCCTTAATATGCGGATGCCGCAGCCGGCGCAGTTCATAGAGCAGCCAGGCGCCCAGTTCCGCCGAGCGGTCGGGCAGCCGCTCCTCCTCGATGACCCGCAGCGCGGCGCGCGCCACGGCGCAGGCCAGCGGGTTGCCGCCGTAGGTGCTGCCGTGGCTGCCGGGGCGGAACACCTCCAGCACCTCGCGGCTGGACACCACGGCCGAGACCGGATAGACGCCTCCCGAGAGCGCTTTGCCGAGGATCACCAGGTCGGGCTGCACCTCCTCGTGATGGCAGGCCAGCAGCGCGCCGGTGCGGCCCAGGCCGGTCTGAATTTCGTCGGCCAGCAGCAGGACGCGGTGGCGGCGGCAGATCCCGGCCGCCTCGCGCAGGTAGCCTTCGGGCGGGATGAGGATACCCGCTTCGCACTGCACCGGTTCGAAAAGAAACGCGCAGGTGTTGGGCGTGATGGCTTCCTCCAGCGCCTCGGCGTCGCCGAAGGGCACGCTGCGGAAACCGGGCGTGAAGGGGCCGAAGCCGTCGCGGTAAAGCAGTTCGGAGGAGAATCCGACGATGGTGGTGGTGCGGCCGTGGAAGTTGTTTTCGCACACCACGATCTCGGCCCGCTCGGGCGGAATGCGCTTGTGGGTGTAGCCCCAGCGGCGCGCCGCCTTGATGGCCGTCTCGACCGCCTCGGCGCCGGTGTTCATGGGCAGCGCCATCTCCATGCCGCACAGCGCGCACAGTTCGGCGACGAAGCGCGGGAGCTGGTCGTTGCGGAAGGCGCGCGAGGTCAGCGTCACGCGCCCGGCTTGTTCGGCCAGGGCCTGCATGATGCGCGGATGGCGGTGGCCTTGGTTGAGGGCCGAGTAGGCGCTGAGGCAATCCAGGTAGCGCCTGCCCTGGACATCCCACACCCACACGCCTTCGGCGCGTTCGACCACCACGTCGAGCGGGCGGTAGTTGTGCGCCCCCCAGCGGTCTTCGAGTTGGATGAGTTCTTCGGCCGCGCCACGGCTCTGCTGTCCTTCCATGGAGCGCGTCCCTCAGCGGCCCGCGCGCTGGGAGGAGGCGCTCTCGGAGATCTTCTGGGGGGCCGCGCCGAGGTGGGCCGCGATCCGGGTTGCCTCCTCCACGGCGCGCGCCAGCACGGAGCGGATACGGCCGTCCTCGAGCATGAGCAGCCCGCCGATGGTGCAGCCGGCGGGCGTGGTCACGTCGTCACGCAGCGAAGCCGGGTGGCGGCCCGATTCGAGCACCATGCGGGCGGCGCCGAGCGCGGTCTGCGCCACCAGCGTCAGGGCGAGCTGCCGCGGCAGCCCCACCCGCACCCCCGCATCGGCCAGCGCCTCCATGATGAGGTACTGATACGCCGGGCCGCTGCCGCTCAGCGCGGTGACGCCGTTGAAGTGGATCTCGTCGAGCGGAATGCACTTGCCCACCGCCTCGAAGACGCGCCGCGCGCGCTCCAGATCGGCCTGGGAGGCGTTGCGCCCGCGGCAGACCACCGTCATGCCCTCGCCCACGATGCAGGGCGTGTTCGGCATGGCGCGCACCACCGGATTGTCGGTGCCGAGCAGCGACTCGAGCATGTTGGTGGAAACGCCCGCCAGAATGGAAATCAGCAGCGTGTCCCGCCGCAGGCCGGCGCTGCGCAGCGTGCTCATCACAGCCGGCGCGTCGGCCGGCTTCACGCACACCAGGATCAGGCCGGCCGTTGCGACGCGGGCCTGGAAATCCACCTCCACCGGAATGTTCAGTTCGCGCGCCACCTTCTCGCAGGCGAAGCCGTTCTTATCGCCCGCCCAAAGCTGCTCGCGGGCGACGACGCCGCTGTTCAGCAGGCCGCGGATGAGCGTCTGGCCCATGACCCCGGCCCCCACGACGCCGAGCGTCGTGCCCTCGGCGATCACCGGGACCGCGTTGGAGGAAGGCTGTTCTGGTTGTTCCGGCATGGAAATCCTCGTTTCAGGCGGGCGGCGGGCGGGCGCGCAACGGCTGCGGCTGCCCGGCCCGGACTTTCGAGAATAGCACAGGCGGACACGGACCGCCCCGCACCCCCTCGGCAAGCTCAGCCGGCCGAGGAATCCATGGGAAGCGGCCCGCGCCGGTCCGGCGCTATCATGGATTTCTTGCGGGCGTGATGCCCGCGCCGGAGGTTGGGGAGGATACATCGTGGCATACGTAATCGTTGATACCTGCACCAAGGACATGCTGTGCGTGGAAGCCTGTCCCGTGGACTGCATTCATCCCAAGCAGGACGAACCGGACGCCGAGCAGGCGCCGCAGTTGTACATCCACCCGGACGAGTGCATCGACTGCGGAGCCTGCATTCCGGTCTGTCCCACGAACTCGATTTTCGTACTCGAGGAGTTGCCGGCCGAACTCGCCCACTTCGCCGAGAAGAACCGCCAGTACTACGGTCTCTGAGGCGGAGCCCGCCTTGCCGCGTACGGCAGGGCGCCCGGGGGTTCGGGGTTGCCGGCTGCCGGCACAACCGAAGGGGTGGTCGCCTTTGACGGCGGATTCACCGGCTGCTTCAAATCTCTGCGCAGCCCTGACACCTGCTGCCCGACGGCCTCATCAGCGTGACCGAAGCCGGCCGCGGCCCCGCGCCGCCGCCGAACCGGCCCGTCAAAGGGCGGGGATCAGCGGGCGCAGCACCAGGCTGGCCAGCCAGCCTACGATACCGGCGGCGGGGATGGTGAGCACCCAGGCCCAGAGAATGTCCGTGGCGATCCGCCAGCGGACCGCTTTCGGGCGCTGGATGGACCCGACGCCGGCGATCGCCCCGGCCACCGTGTGAGTGGTCGAGACCGGCATGTGCAGTTCGGTCGAAAACAGAATCGAGATGGCCGCCGCCGTCTCGGCGCAAAAACCAAGCCGCGGCTTGAGCCGCGTCAGGCGCCCGCCCATGGTGTGCACGATGCGCCACCCTCCGCTCATGGTCCCCAGCGCGATCGCGGCATGCGCCGAGAGGATCACCCAAACCGGCACATCGAAGGTCTTCACAAAACCCGCCGTCACCAGCACGCCGGTGATGATCCCCATGGTCTTCTGCGCGTCGTTGGTGCCGTGCGAATAGCTGAAGATGGCCGCCGACACCAACTGGAGCTTGCGGAAGTACCAGTCCATCCTGGCCGGCGAGAACCCCTTGAAGAGCCAGTAAACAGCCAGCATGAGCACCCATGCCAGGGCCAGTCCCAGGATGGGCGCGAGAAAGATGAACAGGATGATGCGGATCCAGCCCGCTACCAGAATGGCCCGGAAACCCGCGGCGGCGATGGCGGCGCCGGCGTAACCCCCGAACAGGGCGTGGGAGGAACTCGTCGGCAGTCCGAAATACCAGGTGATGAGGTCCCAGATGATGGCCCCGATCAACCCGCACAGGATGACGCCCGGATCGACGAAGCTCAGATCGACCAGCCCGGAGCCCACCGTCTTGGCCACCCCGGTGCCGAAGCTGAAAGCTGAGACGAAGTTCCAGAAAGCGGCCCAAAGCACCGCCTGAAACGGGGTCAGCACCTGCGTGGCGACGACGGTGGCCACCGAGTTGGCCGCATCGTGGAACCCGTTCATGAAGTCGAAGACGAGCGCGACGGCGATGATGATAATGGCCAGGGTCAGGGCGGTGGTCATGGCGCGAACTCAACTGTTCTTCACGACCACGTTCTGAAGGGCGTCGGCGACATCTTCGCAGCGGTCCGTGGTGGCTTCCAGGAGTTCGTAGACCTCCTTCAGCTTGATCAGGGCGATCGGATCGCGCTCGTCGCGGAACAGCCCGGCGACGGCGTCGCGCCCGAGCTCGTCAGCTTCCGACTCCAGACGGTTGATCTCGATGCAGTGCTCCAGCAGGCGGGTGTTCTTCTCGAGCGCTTCGAACGCCTGTTCGAGCGCCTGCGAGCACTGCTCGATGATCTCGCTCAGCCGCGTCACGGCGGGAGGAACCGGTTCCACCCGGTAGGCCTTCAGGCGGTGCGCCGCCTCCTCGATGCTGTCCAGCACGTCGTCCAGGCACGACGACAAGGAGTGGATGTCTTCCGGATCGATCGGCGTGATGAAGGTCTGGTTCAGCTTGGTGAAAATCTCGTGGATGATCTCGTCGCCGGCCTGCTCGAGATGCTTGATCCTCGACACCGCCTCGTCCAGTTTGGCGCCACCCTCGCGCACGCCCAGCACCAGCAACGTGGCGGCTTCGGAAATGATGCGCGCCTGATCTCTGAAATAGCCGAAGAACTTTTCTTCTCGCGGAAGAAGCCGCATGAACCCTCGATCGTGGAATTGAGTCCGAAGGACGCTATTATCGCGCACCGGGCAGGTGCACGGTCAACGCGCGGAAGGTTACGAGCCGGTGACGATCGGAAAGACGTCCGGCGCGCGGGGGGCCTCCTCAGCCGGCGGATCCGCCAGGTCGAGGTAGCGCACGTCGAGCAGCCGCGACGGCTCCAGGTTCCCCATCGCCGCCAGCAGCTTCTCCTTGAGGAAGGGATGCTCGCGCTCGATTTCCGCGAACAGGTTGCGCAGCGTGCGCCGCACCGTGCCCGTCTTCTGCGAGCAGCCGCAGGGCACCAGCGGCGCGCCCAGCGACTCGGCGTAGCGGCGGGTGAGGTCCTCGGTGACGAACACCAGCGGGCGGATAAGCCGGAAATCCTTACCCCGCGACCACGCCACCGGAGGCAGAGCGCTCACCCGGCCCGTGAACATGGCGTTGCGCAGGAACGCCTCGCAAAAATCGTCGGCGGTATGGCCGAAGGCGATGACGTTCGCGCCCAGGCCGCGGGCGATCTCGTAGACCGCGCGGCGGCGGTAGCGGCTGCACAGGTCGCAGCCATGCCCGGGCTGCTCCTCGATCAGGCGCAGCGAGGGAGCGTCCCGGTAATAAGTCCAGTCGACGTTCCTGCTCCGCAGATACTCCGCCAGCGGCTCGACGGGCCGCAGGAACTTCCCCTGCTCCACCGTGAAGGCGCACACCGTGAACTCCACCGGCGCGCGCTTCTGAAGCAGCCGCAGCGCCTCCAGCAGCGTCAGCGAATCCTTCCCGCCCGACAGCGCTACCGCCACGCGGTCGCCGTTCCGGATCATCTTGAAGCGGCCGACCGCCTCGCCCGTGCGCCGCAGAAGCTGCCGTTGGAGGTCCACAGTTCATTATAGGTTTGGCCCCGGCGGCGAAACCAGTTCGGGCCGTGCCCGGGCGCTTGGCGGCAAGTTCCGCGCGCCGCGGGGCTTGCGGCCGACAAGAGGCCGGAGTAAGATACTGCCCAGGAATGTCGCGCACGGCCCCTTGGCCGGACGAGAGGGAGGGAGTAGTTTCATGCGACGAGTGCTGCTTGTGTTGGCGTTTCCGCTGCTCGGGTGGTCGCAGACGGCAACGCTTACCGGGAGGGTGACGGATCCCAGCGGCGCGGTGGTGCCGCAGGCGCGCGTCGCGGCGCGCGCCGTCAACACGGGCGTGGTGTCCGCGACGGAGACAACCATCGACGGCTACTACACGCTGCCTGCGCTTTCGCCCGGACGCTACGAACTGACGATTTCCAAGACCGGGTTTGTCACGGTGCGGCAGGCGGGCATCGAACTGGCGGTTCAACAGGTGGCGCGCCTGGACGTGACGCTGCAAGTCGGGGCGGTGACCGAAGCGGTTGAGGTCCGCGCCGAGGTGCCGCTGCTCGAAAGCGAGAGCAGCACGCTCGGCCAGGTGATCGGCAACCGCCAGGTGACAGAGTTGCCGCTGCTAGGGCGCAACAGCTACGCCCTGGCCATGCTTGTGCCGGGCGTGCGCAACTCGGCGGGCGTCAACAACCTGGTCATCGACCAGATCAGTACGGTGTCCTACTCGATCAACGGGCAGCGCGCCACCGCCAACGAATTCCTGCTGGATGGAGCGCCCAACAGCGCGGCCTCGCAGAATCAGCCGGTCATAAATCCGAATCCGGACATGGTGCAGGAGTTCAAGGTCGAGACTAACAGTTTCGCCGCCGAGTACGGCCGCGCCGCCGGCGGCGTCTTCAACGTCGTCACGCGCAGCGGGACGAATGAGATCCGCGTTACGCTCTATGAGTTCTTCCGCAACGACAAGCTCAACGCCAACGATTTCTTCGCCAACCGCTCGGGCACGCGGCGCGCTCCCTTCCGCTTCAATCAGTTTGGCGGCACCTTGGGCGGTCCGGTGCTGATTCCCGGCCTCTTTAACGGCAAGAACCGGACGTTCTTCTTCGTCAGCACGGAGATCGTACGCTTCATCCAGGGCGTGACCTTTACCGGCACGCTGCCGGATCCGCGGCATCTGACGGGAGATCTCTCGGCGGCGCGGCTGGCCGACGGCCGGCTGGTCACCATCTATGATCCGGCTACTCTGGAGCCGAACCCGGCGGGCGGTTTCCGCCGCCAGCCGTTCGCGGGCAACGTCATCCCGCCCAGCCGTATCGATCCGGTGGCGCGCAA
>CAKZVG010000248.1 GCA_937921835.1 uncultured Bryobacteraceae bacterium
CACATCGCGGCCATCACCGACTTCTTCCGCCAGGCGAAAGAGAAAGAACGGCCGCCCGCCGCCGAGCTGCCGCTCGACGAAAGGCTGGCCAACTACATCATTGAAGGCTCCAAGGACGGCTTGGTCGAGGACCTCGACCGCAAGCTCGCCGAGGGCGCCACACCGCTGGAGATCATCAACGGACCGCTGATGGCGGGCATGGCGGAGGTCGGCCGGCTGTTCAACAACGCCGAGCTGATCGTGGCCGAGGTGCTGCAATCGGCCGAAGCCATGAAAGCGGCGGTCAACCACCTGGAACGCTTCATGGAGAAGAGCGAGACCGCCGCGCGCGGTAAGGTGATTCTGGCGACCGTCAAGGGCGACGTGCACGACATCGGCAAGAACCTGGTCGAGATCATCTTCTCCAACAACGGCTACACGGTGGTGAACCTGGGCATCAAGGTGCCGCCCGAGGATCTGATCCGGGCCTGGCACGAGCACCGGCCCGACGCCATCGGGCTTTCGGGCCTGCTGGTAAAGAGCGCGCAGCAGATGGTGATCACCGGCGAGGATCTGAAGGCCGCCGGCATCCGCGTGCCCTTGCTGGTGGGCGGGGCGGCGCTCTCGGAGAAGTTCACGCGCTCGAAGATCGCGCCCGCCTACGCTTCGCCCACCTTCTACGCCAAGGACGCCATGAGCGGTCTGAGCCTGCTCAACAGCATCATGAACCCGGCCACACGCGAGGAGATGCTGGCGGCGCACACCGTCACCGAGGCCGGCGCATGGCGGGAGCGAGAGGCGGAACCGGCCGCGGCGATCAGCGAAGAGCGCTGTTCGAAGGTCCGCACCGACATCCCGATTCCCGCGGCGCCCTATCTGGACCGCCGCGTGCGCGAGCTTCGCGACCTCAACGAGATCTGGAGCTACATCAATCCCCACATGCTCTACGGGCGGCACATGGGCTTCAAGGGGCATTTCGAGAAGGAACTCGCCGCGCGCGGCCCCAAGGCGCTCGATCTGTTCCACAAGATGGAAGAGGTCAAGCGGCAGGCCGCGCGGTTCATGAGGATCCGCGCCGTGTGGCAGTTCTTCGAAGCCGTGCGCGCCGGGAACGCGATCCATTTGTTCGAGCCGGGCGGCAGCGAGCCGCTGCACACTTTCCGCTTCGGGCGGCAGCCACGGCCGGACGGCCTGTGTCTCAGCGACTACGTGCTCGATCCGGCCGATGGCCGCCGCGACCACATCGCGCTGTTCGTCGTCACCGCCGGCGAGGGCGTGCGCGAGCACAGCGAGGAGGCCAAGCGGCGCGGCGAGTTCTTCCTGGCCCACGCCCTTCAGGCGCTCGCCATCGAGACCGCCGAAGCGTGCGCCGAGTGGCTGCACCGGCGCATCCGCGAGGACTGGGGCTTTCCCGACCCGCCCGAGATGACCATGCAACAGCGCTTCACCTCGCGCTACCGCGGCAAACGCTACAGCTTCGGCTACCCGGCGTGTCCCAACCTGGACGACCAGCAGGGAATATGGAAGCTGCTGCGCCCGGAGGAGATCGGCGTGCAGCTGACGGAAGGCATGATGATGGAGCCGGAGGCGAGCGTCAGCGCGCTGGTGTTCCACCATCCCGGCTGCGTCTACTTCACCGCCGCGGACGCGGCGGAAGAGGCGGCGGAGGGATCATCCCCCGCCCCGGCGCTCGCCCGCTGTGGCCCGGCGCGGTGAGAGCCCCGCGCGCGAGACCTCGATGCTAAACTGGGGGCGCAGGCTAGGTGAACAGGATGCGTGCTTCCCGCGAGCCTCGTGTCTTGCTCGTCGACGACGAGCCGGCCTTTCTGGTGGCCACGGCCAAGGTTTTGGAGCGCCGGGGAATGCACGTCACCACGGCGGAGAGCGGCGAGGAAGCCCGCTCCGCCTTCGGTTCGTCGGCCTTCGACGTGGTGGTGCTGGATGTGGCCATGCCCGACGCCGATGGCCACCAGCTCTTCTATGAATTCCGGCAGCGGCACACGGGCGCCCAGTTCATCATTCTCACCGGACACGGCGACGCGCAGCGCGCGTTTGAGATGTCTCTCGACGGCCTGTTCGCGTACTTAACGAAGCCCTGCGAACTGGAGGCGTTGGCCGATCTGATTTTCCGCGCCGCGGCGGTGGAACAGCCTTCCGCCGGCGGCAAGCGAAACCGGGCCGCGAACTACCGCGTGCTGCTGATCGACGACGAGGAAGCCTTTCTGTCGTCGATGCGCAAGGTGCTGGCGCGCCGCGGATTCGATGTCCTGACGGCCGGGAACGGCGAAGCGGGACTGGCGCTGCTGGAGGCGCACGACGTCGACGTGGCCATCGTGGACCTCAAGATGCCCGGCTTGAACGGCCTGGAAGTCCTGAAGCGGATCAAGGCAATCAAGCCCTCGGTCGAGGTGATCCTGCTGACGGGGCACGGCGACGTCGCCTCGGCGATTCAGGGTATGCCTCACGGCGCCTTCGACTATCTGCTCAAGCCATACGATCCGGACGAACTGACGCTGCGGATCGAGGTTGCCGCGGTCCGCAAGCGCCATTCCGCGGCCGGCTAGACTGGCGCTTCTGGCCCCCTGAGCAATGCGAATCACCGGCGCTACGGTTGCCCCCGGAGCCCGACAAACAGGATGTTGAGGCCCGGAATTGCCGTTTAGCGTATACTACCTCTGAGAGTTCCCGATGGAAGCCCTCATTGGACCGCCCGGTCGAGGCCGTGGGCCGAAGGCGCGGCTTGCGTCCGCCCGGCGGCCGGGGCCTGTTTTGCTTGCCCGGGATCCCTCGCTCTCCCCGGCCGCGTGCCGGCCGGGGCGAAGGGCCGCCTTCTCCCGCGATAGCGCCGGCGAACAGCGCTCAGAACCGGCGGACCGCGGGCCAGCCGCGTAGCCGCCCGCGGCGTGCGCGCGCTGGCTCGTGACATCGGTTTCAGTCCGACTGTCCTCTTGTGATTCAGGTTTGAAGCTCAAAGGAGAACCACTTGGCATGGCACAAGCAGACCGAACGAAAAGTACGGTGAAGATGTTATTCTGGCTGCTCGTCTCAGGCGGTTTGGTGTTCTACATGGTTCATACGTATCGAAGCGGCCAGATGATCCACTGGTATTACTACACCGCCTCGGTCGACGGTTACGCCGTCAACGCCAGGGCTTTCATTGACGCGACTCCCGAGCGCCCGGCCCGGTTGGCGATCGTTCCGGCGGCCGTGATTGACGGTCTCCAGGCAGTCCCGGTGCAGGCCGGCGGCCGCCTGCCGCGCGGCGCGAACGGAGTGATCGCGATGCGCGAACTGGAGGCGGGCAGGCGCGTGGCCCTGGATTCCGCCGCCAACACCATCAGCGTCATGGTGCCCAGCGAGATCAAGGAGCAGAAGGGGTTCAAGTACAAAGACACATACAAACACAAGGGCATCCGCACCAATCCCTGGGCGGGGCTCTGGAACGTCGCCATCGTGCTTGGCCTGGGCTTGTCCCTTGGCCTGCTGGCCGAGGGCATCACCGACTTCTGCGGCTTGAAGATCGAGAAACTCGACCACGTCATCGGTCACTGAGGAGGAACCAGCCACCATGTTTGAATTCGCGATCGCGGGCGTTACTTGCCCGGTGTTCCTGTTGGTGCTTGTTGGACTCACCGTTGGAATGGTGGGAGGGTTCATCGGCGTCGGAGGAGGTTACATGGTGACCCCGGCGCTGATCGTTTTCGGTTTTCCCGGGTACATGGCTTCCGGAATCGACATGACGCATATCGCCGGCAAGGGACTCGTGTCCACGGTCCGCCACCGGCAGTTAGGCAACATCGACTGGACGCTGGCGCTGACGATGATCGCCGGGACCATGCTGGGGGTGGAGCTGGGCGTCCGCCTGCTGGTGTATTTCAAGGACCTTGGAATCTCCGGCGTGGTGCTGCTGATGACTTCGGTCGTTCTGATGTTCTCGCTCTTCCTTTACACCCAGATCGAAACGCGGCGCGCGCACAAGCGCATCGCGGAGCTGGAGCGGGAAGGAAAGGGAGCGCTGCGCGAAGTGCAGACCAGCAACCTTCCCCGCCTGTTCCAGCACATTCCCCTGGCCCCCATCATCCGCTGCCGCACCGCGCGGGTGATCATTTCCATGTGGGTGATCGTGCTGGTGGGGATGGTCACCGGTATACTGGCCGGTTTCCTGGGTGTCGGCGGCGGATTCATCCGCGTTCCCGCCCTGGTTTACGTCGTGGGCGCCTCCACGCACGTGGCGGTCGGCACCGACCTGGTCGAAATTGTCGTTTCCGGCGCCTACGGCGCGCTCCGGCACTCGATCGAGGGCAACGTGGACATGATGGCCGTGCTGTTCATGGTGCTGGGCGCGCTGCTCGGCGCCCAGGTCGGCAGCATCGCCACCGCGTACGTCCGCGGGCCGGCCATCCGCTACATCCTCAGCTATTCGCTGATCCTGGCCACGCTTGGCGCCGCGCTGCGCCTGATTTACGTTATGACCGGTCAGCAGATCGAATGGCTTTCGCTGGCGGCCGTCGTGCTCACCCTGGGAGAGATGATCTTCCTCTGTCTCTTTATCAGTTCGCTGGTCTGGTTCGCCGTGAGGCGGCGCCGGGGGAAGTGGGTGCCGGAATGGGTCGTTTCCCTGGTGATGTAGGATATGGGTTAGGGAATTCCAGGAGCTCGCCGTCATGAGATGGTTTATTGATTCCATGCTTGGATACTGGGTTCTGCTGCTTACGATTTCCCTCGCGATCGCGTGGGGAATTTATGAGGTCTGGCTGAAAGGCTCATTGTAAGATCCGGGGTAAGCGCCATGGGGAAAAAAGTAACATCCATACTTGGCAATGTTCTTCTGTACGCGTTCCTTCTCTGGCTGCTGTACGACTCGACGATTCACGAGTGGGACCCCTGGTTCGCCTTCGTGGTGGGATTCGTCCTGGTGCTCGCGGTCGTGGTCAGCTTGATTCCGTCGCTGCGCGCGCCGTCGGTGTCGCCCGGAGAGTATCCCTATGACGACTAGGGCCGAGTCCCTGCGCCGCGAGATCCGGGATTTGACGGAGAAGCGCGCGCGGGGCGACGTCCCGGAGAAGACCTTTCAGAAACAGAACGAAAAACTCACGGTGGAGCTCTGCCGCGTTCTGGTCGAGGACCGCCTCGCCGCCGACGAGCGCATCCTGGCCGAGCACCACGTGATCCGCGCCCACACCAAGCTGGCCGGTTCCGTGCTCCGCGAGAGCGAGCAGGAGAGCATCTCCCTGGTCGCCACCGGCCGCCGGCTCTTCCGGCTGCGCGCCAGGCACAATCCGGGAGAACCGGTTCTGTTCGGCGGCGAGGGGCGGGATCAGGTCGAGGAGCTTCCGGTCTCGCGGATCCGCGCCATCGCGGTGCGGCGGCAGATCCGCGCCGGCGAGATCCTGGTGGGGCTGGCCATCCTGGCGGCGGCCCTGCTTTTCGGCTCGTGGTTGCAGGTGACGGGGATCGCGCTGGCGGTGCTGGGAGCCGCTGGAGCGCTCCACGGCTTGCTCGTCCCGACACGCTGGGCCGAGATTCTCACCGCTCCGGGCGAGGAGAGCTTCCGGATCTACGCGCTGCGCAAGCGGAGCGCGAAGAAGCTCATCCGGGCGCTTTCCGCGGCTGTTGGAGGAGCCTAGCGCATGCCTGCCGGAGAGGCCAGTTCCGGGACGCCTCTGGCTGCAAAGACGCCGTTTTGGCAACGGTTGCGGCGCCGTTGCCTCTGGTTTCTGGACGCCATCGGGCTTTACCGCGTGCCGGCGGGGGACCAGGAGGCTCAACTGGCACGCTTCCGCCTTCATCACACCGAGTTCCGGCGCCTGCTGAACGCCAACACCAGTTTCCTCTCCATTATCGGCGAGTTAGAGGACTTGCGCCAGGGCGAACGTTCCTTCGACCACACCTGGTTAAAAGCGCAAGCGTTGCGAGCGAATGTGGACGTCTATCAGATGGTCTCCAGCCTGAACGCCATCTCCGGCAACCGGTACGCCGCTCTGGAGGCGCGGCGGGAGCGGATCGCCGCCGATTTCAGCCGCCGCCTGGAAATGGGTCTGGAGGGGATCCGGGCGCCGCTCGTGGTGGACTTATCCGAGATCCGCGCCCAGGACGCTTGGCTGGTGGGCGGCAAGATGGCCAACCTCGGCGAGATCCGCAACGGGGCGGGGTTGCCCACGCCGGACGGGTTCGTGGTGACCGTGGAAGGACATCACCGGGTGGTCGGTGCCGCCGGGATCTCCGCCTCCGAGATCCTCCAGGAGGCGGAGGCCGGCGAGGCGATTCCCTTGGTTCTGCCGGCGGAAGTGGAGCGCGCTTTGCTTGAGGCGTATCAACGGCTTTGCCAGGCCCTTGGCCGCGATCCCCTGCTCGCCGTGCGCTCCAGCGCGCTGGGGGAAGACAGCCACATCTCCTTCGCCGGCCAGTTCCACACCGCGCTTCAAGTGCCTGGATCGGGTCTCATCGAAGCCTACAAGAAGGTGCTGCAAAGCCTGTACTCCCCGAAGGCGCATTACTACCGGCGCCTGCACGGCATCTCCGACGCCTGTCTTGCCATGGCGGTGGGCTGCATCGAGATGATCGATCCGGTGGTGGCGGGCGTGGCGTACTCGGTCGATCCACGCCTGGGGAACCGCGAGCGGATCCTGATTCACGCCGTACGCGGGCTGGCGGCCAGCCTGGTAGACGGTCAAAGCTCTCCGGAAATCGTCGAGATCGAACGGGGCGGCCAACAGCGCGTTCTTGCCCACACCGCCTCTGACCAGGAGGTGTATCTGCGCGGACGGGACTCCGGTGGGTTGCGGGAAGATGTGGTCCCCGAAAGCGAGCGGACTGCCTGGATTCTCACGGATGACGAAGCTCGCGCGCTGGCGCGTCAAGTGCTGAAACTCGAGAATCATTTCGGGGAGCCGCAGGACGTCGAG
>CAKZVG010000249.1 GCA_937921835.1 uncultured Bryobacteraceae bacterium
TGGGACGGTATCGCGCTGCTCGACCCGCGCGGCCGCTTCGCCGTCGAGGTTGCGGCCCGCACCTACCGCGAAATTCTGGCGCGCATCGAGTCCGCGCGCTACGACGTCTTTACCCGCCGCGCGGTGGTGCCGAGGCGCCGCAAGTGGCTGCTGGCCGCGCGCGCGCTGGCCCTGCCGGCCGTCCGCCATTCGCTGGGCCGGATTCCGTTCGGGAAGGCTGCCAATGAAATCGATTCGTGATTCTTCGCTGGCCGTGCTGTCCGCGCTGGCCGTTCATTACGCCGCGTTATACCTGACCGGCGCTCCGCTGCTGACGGAAGCGATCGCCGAGTGGGTGATGGCCCGCACGCCGGCGGCGCAGGCGGTGGCCCTGCTGGTGACGCTGGGCCCGTGGGCCAAGCCGTTCGCCGTCACCGGCGGACTGGCGGCGCTGGGCTTCGCCTTGTGGCTGGCGCGCCTCGGTCCCGGCTTCAAGCTGCGCGCGGCGCTGCTGGCCGCCTTGGCCGCCGGCTACGCTTGGCTTTTCGAGTACCGCACGCTGGCCGGAAACTTTTCTTTCTGGCTTCCCGCCGCGGCGGCGTCATGGGTGCTCGGGAAGCGTTCCGCTTCGTCTCGCGAAGGCCCGCGGCCGGGGCCGGTGGCGGCGCTCAAGCCCGGTCTCCCCCGCCGCCTGGTGATCCCGGCCATCATGGCGGGCGGCGCGGGTGGGGTGGCGCTTGAAAGCTTCCTGCGCGACCGCGCCCGCAGCCGCGGCGCCGTCGAGCCGGTGACGCTGTTTCCCTTCGAACCTCCCCGCGACCGCGACGCCTTCGCTCCCGGACTGGTGCGCAAGGCAGTCACTCCGGTGGGCGAATTCTACGGCATGAGCAAGAACGCCGTCGATCCGGTGATTCATCCCTCGAGCTGGAAGCTGCACGTCACCGTTGACGGCCAGCCCCTGGCCGAGTTCGGGTATGCTGAATTGTTGAACGCCTCCAGGATCAACCGCTATGTGACGCTGCGCTGCGTCAGCAACACGCTGAAATCCGATCTGATGGGAACGGCCCTGTGGACGGGGTTCCGCCTGGACCAGATCGTCGACCCGCGCCGGCTGCCCTCAAACATTATCGAAGCCGCGTTTATCGGCGTGGACGGCCACGACGACAGCCTGCCGGTGGACTATGCCTTCTCCAGCCACGTGCTGCTGGCGGCCGGCATGAACGGCAAGACGCTCAACCGCACCCACGGTTTTCCGCTGCGCGTTCTCGCGCCTCGCTACTACGGCTTCAAGAGCGTGAAGTGGCTGCGCGAGATCCGCTTCGTCAGCCGCCCTTATTATGGCACCTGGCCCAAGATGAACTTCACCAAGTCGCCGGTGATCCACACCGGGTCTTACATCGACCGCATCGTGCGTTCGGAGATCCAGTTGCGAGTGGGTGGGGTTTCCTTTTCCGGCGCCGGCGCCATCCGCGCGGTGCTGCTCCGCGCGGGCCGCGGCGAGTGGGTTCCGGCCGCCCTCGAGCCGCCCCTGTCGCCTTATACCTGGACGCGCTGGTCCGGCGCGCTGCCGGATCCCGGCGCGGAGTTCGTCGAGGCGCGGGCGCAGGATGAAGCCGGCAGGTGGCAGGCGCTCGAGGAATCGCCGCTCTATCCGGACGGCGTGGCCGGCCCGACCATCCGGAGAGTCCCGTCGTGAGCCTCTGGCTGGCGCTGGCCGTGGGCGCCGGAATGACGTTTTTCCTGCTGAAGTCGCGCTGGAACTATCTCCAGCTTCCCGAACTCCCGGAGGATCCGCGCCCGCCGGAACGCCTGGACCTGGCCGTGGTCATTCCGGCGCGCAACGAAGAGAGCAGGATCGCGCGGGCGGTGCAGAGCCTGAATCGCGCCCGGGTCTACGTCGTCGACGACGCCTCCAGCGACAGCACAGCGCTGCGCGCGCGCAAGGCGGGGGCTGCCGTCATCCCGGCGCCGCCGCTGCCTTCGGCCTTTGCCGGCAAACCGCACGCCTGCTGGCACGGCGCGCGCGCCACCGCTTCCAAGTGGCTGCTTTTCGCCGACGCCGACACCTGGTACGAGCCCGCATTTCTCCCCTCCCTGGTATCTTTCGCCGAGGCCCGGCAACTTGACATGGCCAGCGTCTTCCTGCGCCAGGAATGTGTTGGGCTCGCCGAGAAGGCCCTCCTGCCGTATGCCTTCGCGCTCTACTTCTGCGGCGTGGACGGGCGCGCGGTCAACCGGGCCTCGGCGGGCGAGGCCCTGGCCAACGGACAGTGCATGCTCTTCCGCCGCGACGCCTATAACTTCATCGGCGGCCACGCGGCGGTGATGGGCAGCGTTATTGAGGACGTCCAGCTGGCGCAGGTCGCCAAGCGCCATCGCCTGAAGTCGCTGGTGCTGCGCGCTGAGAAACTCGGCGCGGTGCGGATGTACGAGGGCTTCGGCGCCATCGCCCGCGGGTTCCGCAAAAACTCCTTCCGCTTTCTGGTGGCCAACCCGTGGACCGGGGCCCAGGTGGTGATCGCCTCGGTGCTGCTCGCTTCCTATTTGCCGGTGGCCGCGCTGCTGGCGTGGGAGAACCAGTGGCTGGCGCTGGCCGCGTTCGCCGCCTTGCCTTCGGCGCTGCTCGCTCCCTGGTACGGGGGCTTTCTCCGTGCGCTGCTTGCCCCGCTGGCGATTTATCCGTTCCAGTGGATCGCGTTGCAGGGCATGCTCGCCACGACCTTGGGCCGTCCGGTGGAATGGAAGGGACGCGCGGTGTGAACTCCACGCGCCGCTATCCGGTTCCCTGGGACCTAGTCGCCGGACTGGCGCCGCACATCGGAAAGGGGACCCGGCAGCGGGTGGACGAGTTCACCGCCGCCGTGGTGCGGCGTATCCAGCCGCCGCCGCGCGTCGAAGGACTGGAGAACCTGCCCGTTTCGCCACGCTTCGTGCTGGCGGCCAACCACTTCCAGCGCAAGGGGCTGTGGATCCTGTTTCCCGCCGCCGTGCTGACCCAGGCCGTGCGCCGCCGCTACGGGCCGGGCGAGCCTCCCGTGCGCTGGATCGTCACGGCCAACTGGCCGCCGCTCACCATCGGCCGCTGGCGATTGCCTTCGCCGGGCGACTGGCTGCTGCCCCGCGTGGCGCACGCCCTGTGGTGCTACGACGTTCCGTTCTCCGGGAGCGATCCCGCGCGCACCGCCCGCAACCTGCGCCGCCTGTTGCGCGACGCGCGCACGATGGACCGCCCCATCGGGATCTTCCCCGAGGGCGTGGCGGGAACGGCCGGTGCGCTCAACCCCCCGCTTCCCGGCGTGGACCGCCTGCTGGCGCACCTCGCCCGGCAGGGCCTTCCGGCGCAGCCCGCCGGCATCCGCGAGACGGACGCGCTGGTGGTCCGCTTCGGCAAGCCCGTGCCGCCGGGCGAACTCCTGCGCGCGCCCGGCCCGGCTCTGCTGGTCATGGAGCGCATCGCGGAACTGGTG